>JAYVNF010000352.1:0-3867 GCA_043758575.1 Rhodoferax sp. | reverse complement strand
TTTCTTCGGGCGTAAAGCTGACGGCCGCCAGGTTGTAGGAGCCGCGCTCTTTCACCTGCTCTGCCGGTGCGTCCATCAGCTCCAGCGTGGCGCGTATGGCGTCGGGCATGTACATCATGGGCAACCGCGTCTCTGGCCCCAGGAAGCTGGTATACCGCCCGGTCTTCAAAGCCGAGTGAAAGATGTCGATGGCGTAATCGGTGGTGCCGCCGCCAGGCAAGGTCTTCCAGCTGATCAGGCCGGGGTAGCGCAGGCTGCGCACGTCTACGCCATGGTTGCGGTGGTACCAGGCGCACCAGCCCTCCCCGGCGAGCTTGGAGATGCCGTAAACCGTGGTCGGCTCCATCACGGTTTTTTGCGGCGTGGCATCGCGTGGCGTGGTCGGACCAAAGGCGGCAATCGAGCTGGGCCAGAACACGCGTTCGAGCTTGTGGCTGCGTGCCAGTTCCAGCACATTGAGCAGGCCCTTCATGTTCAGGTCCCAGGCCCATTGCGGATGCTGCTCGCCGCGCGCCGACAGGGCTGCGGCCAGCAGGTAGATTTGCGTGATGCCGTTGCGCTCCACAATTTCCGTCAGGGCCGAGGCCTCGGTGGCATCCAGCATCTCGTGGTGCACACCGACCACACGGCCCTTGGGCGCCAGGTCGCTGGTGACCACAACGCCTGCGCCGTAACGCGCGCTGAGGGTCCCGGTCAGTTCGGTGCCAATTTGTCCATTGGCACCGACGATCAGAATTTTGGGTGGCGTGCTCATGGCAGGTTGCCTGCAATCAGGCCCAACTCCCGCCCGGCCTGGGTGAAGGCAGCCACGGCCTGCCCCATGTCGGCACGCTCATGTACCGCGCTCATTTGCACGCGGATGCGGGCTTGGCCCTTGGGCACAACCGGGAAGAAAAAGCCGACCACGTAAATGCCCAACTCCAGCATGCGCGCCGCCAGCTTTTGCGCCACCTCCGCGTCATAGACCATGAGTGGAACAATCGCGTGCTCGCCGGGTTTGATGTCAAAACCGGCAGCCGTGATGGCCTGGCGAAAGTAGCGTGTGTTGTCTTCCAGCTTGTCGCGCAACGCGGTCGATGCTTCCAGCAGGTCCAGCACCGCCAAAGATGCCCCCACGATGCCGGGCGCTACCGTGTTGGAAAATAAATAGGGGCGCGAGCGCTGGCGCAGCAGCTCCACCACCTCGCGCCGCGCACTGGTAAAGCCGCCCGAGGCCCCGCCCAGCGCCTTGCCCAAGGTGCCGGTGATGATGTCCACCCGGCCATACACGCCGCGAAACTCATGCGTGCCGCGCCCGGTCTTGCCCATGAAACCGCTGGCATGGCATTCGTCCACACCCAGCAGGGCGCCATAGCGGTCGCACAAAGCGCGCATGGCGTCCAGCTGCGCCACCGTGCCGTCCATGGAAAACACGCCGTCGGTGAACACCAGGGTGTGGCGGGCACCGACGGCGCGCGCCTCCTGCAGACAGCGCTCCAGATCGGCCATGTCGTTGTGGGCATAGCGGAACTTTTTGGCCTTGCACAGGCGTATGCCGTCGATGATGGAGGCGTGGTTCAGCGCGTCGCTGATCACCGCATCGTCCTCGCCCAGCAGCGGCTCAAACAGGCCGCCGTTGGCATCAAACGCCGCCGCATACAGAATCGTGTCTTCCATGCCGAGAAAACGCGACAGTCGTGCCTCCAGTGTCTTGTGCAGGTCTTGCGTACCGCAAATAAAGCGCACCGAACTCAGGCCATAGCCATGGGTACGCAGGGCTTCATGCGCGGCCTCCACAACGGCAGGGTGGGAGGACAGGCCCAGGTAGTTGTTGGCGCAAAAGTTCAGCACCGTGCGCTCAGTGCCATCGGCCGCCTTGATACGGATATGCGCGCCCTGTGGCGTGGCGATGATGCGCTCGGCCTTGTACAGGCCGGCCGCACGAATGCCGTCGAGTTCGTGGTTCAGATGGACATAGAAGTCAGAAGGAGTGGTCATGGCGGCACCTGGTAGAAAGGGAGTCTGGCACAATGGTTCGACAATTCTGTTGAATTGCAATATATCGAATATTAATTCATTATATCGAACAAAACAAGCCCTACAAACACCCCACACTACGCCCTCCCATCACCTTATGGCCAGCCGCAAACCCCAAGAAGCCGATACCGAGCCACCCCGCGTGGGTGACACCCTGGCGGCCTTGCGCCAGACGCAGGCGCTTTCTCTGGACGAACTCTCACGCCGGGCCGGCGTGTCCAAGTCCATGCTCTCGCAGATTGAGCGCGCCCAGGCCAACCCCACGGTGGCCGTGGTTTGGCGCCTGGCCAATGCCCTGGGCGTGTCCATGGCCGAGTTGCTGGGCAGCGTGCCCGCCGTAGCTGCCGCACCGGCCATCACCCTGGTGCCCACCCAGGCCACGCCCGCGCTGCGCAGCCCCGACGGCCTGTGCGAGTTGCGCATCCTGGGGCCGGTGGACTTGGCCGGGCAGTTTGAGTGGTACGAGCTGCGGCTGCAGCCCGGTGGCGCGCTGGATTCGCAGCCGCATGAGCCCGGTACACGCGAGCACCTGACGGTGACTGCGGGCAGCATGGAGGTGCAAGTGGCTGAAACAAAACAGAAACTCAAGGCCAGTGAAACCGCCCGCTACGGTGCCGACAGCCCGCACAGCATCCGCAACACCGGCAAGAGTGCGGCCAGCGCTTGGCTGGTCGTAATCCACCCGACCTGAAACCTCAGCCAGCACCCACACCGCAAGCCCATCCAACGCACAACTGCGTGCACAATAAAGCCAATGGAAAATACACAAAACCTCACCGAAGAACGCCTGGCAAATGCCTGGGCCGACTTAAGCGCCGTGCCACACAACGGCATGGCCTTGCAGGCCGATGCCTACCGCATGGCCTTTGCCGACCCCGAGTTCCTGATGCGCCGTGAAACCCGCGGCATTCGCATCCAGCTGGAAATGCTCAAGCCCGATCTGGACCAGGCCGCGCAAGGCGTGAACGATACCGTGGTGGTGTTCGGCAGTGCCCGCTTCGTCTCCCCCGAAGAAGCAGCGGTCTTGCTGGAACAGGCCCAAGCCAGCGGCGACGTGGCCCAGATCAGCCTGGCGCAGCGCCATATGCGCAATGCCAAACACTACGACAATGCCCGCCTGTTCGCCCGCCTGGTGGCGGCGCACAGCCTGAAGTGCGCGCCAGACCAGCGCCTGTTCATCTGCACCGGTGGCGGCCCCGGTATCATGGAAGCAGCCAACCGCGGCGCCTTTGAGTTGGGCGCGCCCACACCGGGTTTGAACATCACCCTGCCGCATGAGCAATCGGCCAACCGCTATGTCACACCCGAGCTGAGCTTCAAGTTCCACTACTTCGCCATCCGCAAAATGCACTTCATGATGCGGGCCAAGGCGCTGGTGGCCTTCCCCGGCGGCTTTGGCACGCTGGACGAGCTGTTCGAGGTCATCACCCTGGTGCAGACGCAAAAGGCCAAGCCGGTGCCCATCATTTTGTTTGGCAGCGACTTCTGGAAGCGCCTGATCAATCTGGACGTGCTGGTCGAAGAAGGAACCATTTCGCCCCAGGACATGGAGCTGATCCACGTGACCGATGATCCCCAGGAAGCCTGGGACCTGATTCGCAACTTCTACAGCATTTAGCAGGGCCACAAACCAGCTTGGCTGGGCCCGGCGCTGGTTCAGGCCGGCGGCCGCAAATACCAGGCGGCGCGTGCGCCCAGGGCCACGGCCGTGCCCACGGTCCAGAACACCACCGACACGCCCACCACCATGCCGGCTGTGCCAAACAGCATGGGCATGAGCACGCTGGAGAGGTTGATGCTCATCAGCCGCAAGCCCAGCGCCTGGCCATGCAGGGCGTGCGGCGTGATCTG
>JAYVNF010000351.1:0-3874 GCA_043758575.1 Rhodoferax sp. | reverse complement strand
TGTGCTTCCCTACCAATTGCGAAAACGTTGGGGCGGGTTGTAGAGGCCGCCTGAAGCCCGCACCAGGTCGCGCATCGTGCGCGCGGCCAAAAGGCTGCGGGTGGCCTGGCGCTTGTCAATCCCTAAGTCTTCGGCGCGCCGGATGACACCGCGATCGCGCAAGTTTTCCACCATGCGCGCATCGCGTGCCAGACCGACTGGCGTGTAACCGGCCACGCCGCGTATGGCCTGCTCGCGCTCCTCGTCGGTGCGGCACAGCAGCAGATTGGCAATGCCCTCCTCGGTCAGGATGTGGGTGACGTCGTCGCCGTAAATCATCACCGGCGGAATTTCCATATGGGCCTGCTCAGCCAGCTTCCAGGCATCCAGGGTTTCGACAAAGGCCGGCTGCATGTGCTCGCGAAACGTCTCGACGATTTGCACCACTAGTTTTTGCCCGCGCGGCATGGCGTACACGCCGCCCCGGCCCTGGCGCGCCTGCGCTCCGGCTTTCAGCCAGGCGGGCGAGGCATGGCGGCGGCCGCGCGCATCGGCCCCCATGTTCGGCGCGCCACCAAAGCCGGCTATGCGCCCGGCCGTGGCGGTGGAGCTGTGGCCGTTCAGGTCGATCTGCAGCGTCGAGCCTATGAACATGTCGCAGGCGTAATGGCCTGCGGCCTGGCACAGGGCGCGGTTGCTGCGCAGGCTGCCATCGGCACCGGTGAAGAACACATCGGGGCGGGCCCGCACATAGTTCTCCATGCCCAGCTCGGAGCCAAAGGAGTGGATGGACTGCACCCAGCCGGCCTCAATCGCCGGGATGAGCGCGGGGTGCGGATTGAGCGCCCAGTGCTGGCAGATCTTGCCTTTCAGCCCCAATGATTCGGCATAGGTGGGCAGCAGCAGCTCGATGGCTGCGGTGTCAAAGCCGATGCCGTGGTTGAGGCGCTGCACGCCGTATTCGGCATACAGGCCTTTGATGGCCATCATGGCCATCAGCACCTGGATCTCGGAAATCTGCGCCGGGTCGCGCGTGAACAGCGGCTCGATCACATTTGGCTTGGGTGCCAGGATGACAAAGTTCACCCAGTCGCCGGGGATGTCCACGCGTGGCAGCGTGTCCAGCATTTCATTCACCTGGGCAATGACGATGCCACCCTTGAAGGCCGTGGCTTCCACAATGGCCGGCGTGTCCTCGGTGTTGGCGCCGGTATAGAGATTGCCCTGTGCATCCGCCGCCTGTGCGCAGACCAGGGAAATGCGTGGCGTCAGGTCGACAAAGTAGCGGGCGAAGAGTTCCAGGTAAGTATGGATGGCGCCGATCTGGATGCTGCCGGCGGCCACCATCTTGGCCAGGCGCGTGCTTTGCGGGCCGGAGAAGGAAAAGTCCAGCTTCGCAGCAATGCCGTTGTCAAACACATCCAGGTGTTCGGGCAGGGCCAGCACCGACTGCACCATGTGCAGGTCGTGCACCTGGGCCGGGTCGAGCTGGGTCAACGCGCGGGCCAGAAAGTCGGCCTGCTTCTGGTTGTTGCCTTCCAGGCAGACACGGTCGCCGCACTCCAGCACAGCCGTCAGCAGTTTCACGGTGTCGTCAGCCACCACTTGTTTGCCACGCAGGCCGTTACCCAGGGCCTGGGCCGCGCGGGACAGGCGGCGTGCACGGCTTTGGCCCCCGCGGTTCCAAATGCTGTCGGGCGCATTCATTTCACTTCACTCCCATCACCAGGTTCGGCAAGCCGGTGGCAATGCCGGGGAAGGCGCAGAGCAGGAACACGGCCAGAAACATCAGACCGACAAAAGGCATCACGCCCCAGATCACGTCTTTCAAGGGAATGTCCGGTGCCACGTTCTTGATGACGAAGATGTTCAGGCCCACGGGCGGATGGATCAGGCCCATTTCCATCACGATGGTCATCACCACGCCGAACCAGATCAGATCGAATCCGGCGGCTTTCAGCGGCGGCAGGATGATGGGCGCGGTCATCAGGATGATGGACACCGGCGGCAAAAAGAAGCCCAGCACGATGACCATCACCAGCACCACCGCCAACAGCACCCACTTGGACAAGGCCATGCCGACAATCCACTGCGCCGCACCCTGGCTGATGTGCAGATGGCTCATCACATAGCTGTAGAGCAGCGACATGCCAATGATCAGCATCAGCATGGTCGACTCTTTCAAGGTGGCACCCAGGATGGGCGCCAGGTCCTTAGGGCGCCACAGGCCGTAGACGACCGCCACCAGACCCAGCGCCAGCAGGCCGCCCAGGCCGGCCGTCTCCGAAGGCGTGGCCAGGCCGCCATAGAGCGCCACCATAACGCCCAGCAGCAGAATCAAAAACGGCAGCACGCGCGGCAGCATTTCCACTTTTTGTGCCAGCGTGAAGTGTTCTTTTTCCAGGTAAGCCGACTTGGGGCCGCCGTTCTCATAAATGACCAGCGCGGCCTTGTATTCCTGGCGCGCTTTCATCACGGCATAGCCGGCGAACAGGCTCACCATCAGAATGCCGGGGCCTATGCCGGCCAGAAATAAACGACCTAGCGACTGCTCGGCTGCCACCGCATACAGAATCATCACCACAGACGGCGGCAGCAAAATGCCCAGCGTGCCACCGGCGGCAATGATGCCGGCGGCAAAGCCGGGCGAGTAACCGCGCCGGCGCATCTCCGGAATGCCGGCCGAACCGATGGCCGAGCAGGTCGCGGGGCTGGAGCCAGCCATGGCGGCAAACAGCGCACAGGCAAACACATTGGCAATGCCCAGGCCGCCGGGCACCTTGTGCAGCCAGGCGTGGATGGCGGAATACAGGTCCTTGCCGGCGCGTGAGCGACCAATGGCGGCGCCCTTCAGGATGAAGAGCGGAATCGCCAGCAGGGTGATGGAGGCCATCTCCTCGTAGACGTTTTGTGCCACCGTGTCCAGCGAACTGGCCGGCATGAAGAAGTACATAAAGGTGGCGGCCACCGTGCCCAATGCGAAGGCGATGGGCATGCCGGAGAACATCACCAGCAGGGTGGCGGCGCCGTAGGAAAGGCCTATGCCGAGTTCGCTCATTTTTCAGCTTTCGAAACTTCACCGCCGGTGAGCCGCACCAGGGTTTGCAAAAACAGTTGCAGGGTCAGGATGCTCATGCCCACTGCCATCAGCGAATAGGGAATCCACAAGGGTGGTGCAAAGCTGCTGGAGGTGGTCTGGCCTTCGCTCCAGGCCTCATGGAACAAGGCCCAGGACTTCCAGCTAAAAAAACTGCAGAACAGCGTGGAGATGATGTCCACCAAAAACAGGCGCAACCGGTTCACGGCAGGCGGCAGCAGGCTGGCAAAGGCTTCTATGCCCACATGGCCGCGCAGCGACTGCACATGGGCCGTGGTCATGAAGGTGGCGCCCACCAACAGGAACACGGCCACCTCGTCCTGCCAGTCGGTGGCGCTTTTCAGGAAGTAGCGCGTCACCACCGAATAGGTCAGCACGCCGGCAGCCAGCACCAGGGCCAGCATGGACAGGCGCAGCACCAGGGCGTTGAGCCCCTTGAGGGCAGTGGCCAGGCCGGCCACCAGGGCGTTTTTCGGGCGCAGGGCACCCGGAGCCAATGCCGGCTCCAGCTCGAAGCCGTGGCTCACAGGGTCTGTTCCGCCAGGGCCAGCAGCTTGGCACTGCCTTCATTCTTGGCGGCGTAGTCCTTCCACGCCGTCTGGCGCGCAATCGCCTGCCACTTCTTGATAGAGGCAGGGCTCAGGTCCACCACCTTGGCGCCGGCCTTCTCGTAGACCTTGGCGACTTCCATGTCGTCCTTCTTGGCCGCATCCATGGCGAACTTTTCCATGTCTGCGCCCACCGCCAGGATGGCCTCGCGCTGGTCCTTGGGCAGTGCGTCAAAGATCTGCTTGGACA
>JAYVNF010000350.1:0-3895 GCA_043758575.1 Rhodoferax sp. | reverse complement strand
TGGCCTGCCTTGCCTTCTTCGCGGCCCTCCAGCAACTGGCGCAGCTCGACTGTCAGGTCGCGTGCCGGCACAGCGGCAGGGCTGGCGGCTGCGGGTTGCACCGCTTGGGCAGCGCTGCACAGCACAACCAGGCCCATGCACAGGGTGACAAGACATTTTTTCATTGCAACCGTCCTTTCAGCGCCGCATCCACAAGCGGCCGCTACACCGGCCGTCTAGTGCGTGACATAGCCCATGGTGTGCGGCAACCAGAGCACGATTTGCGGGAACACGGTCATCGCCAGCAGCAGCAGCAACAGCATGACCAGAAACGGCCAACCCTCCTTCATCATCTCGCCAATCGGGATGCCGGTAAGCGCTTTGGTGACGAACAAAAGCATGCCAAATGGCGGATGGATCAGGCCAATCATCATGTTCAGCACCACCAGCACGCCAAAGTGCACCAGGTCCACGCCCAGCAGCCGGGCCGCCGGCAAGAGCATGGGCACAAACACCAGCAACAGCACCGAAACATCCAAAAAGCAGCCCAGCACCAGAAACAGCAGGTTCACCAGCAGGAGGAAGCTCAGTTGTGACAGGTGCATGCCGTCCACCCACAAGGCCATGGCCTGGGGCACGCCCTCGGCGGTGAAGGCGTAGTTCAGCATGAAGGAGCCGGCCAGGATCAGCGTGACCACGGCACTGCCGCGGGTGGACTCCATCACCACCGCCCAGAAGCTGCGCCAGCTCAAGGCGCGGTACACCAGGCCGGCCAGAATCAGCGCATGCAGGGCCGCCACCGCAGCGGCTTCGGTGGGCGTGAAGGCGCCGGAATAAATGCCCCCCAGCAGCACGATGGGCATGGACAGGGGCAAGGCCCCACGGTAAAGAATGGCCGGCCACTCGCGCAAGGGGATGCGCGCTTCGCGCGGCATTCTGCGCCGCACGGCAATGCCATGGATCACCGCCATCATCAGAAGGGCCATCAGGGCGCCGGGCAGCACGCCGCCCAGGAACAAGGCACCCACCGAAGCGCCGGAGACCAGGGCGTAAATCACCATTGGGATGGAGGGCGGAATGATGGGACCCAGCGTGGCCGCAGCCACCACCACGGCGCCGGCAAAGCCGCGCGTGTACTCCGGTTTCTTTTGCATCTGGCGGATGGTGACCAGGCCGGGGCCGGCGGCGTCCGCTATGGCGCTGCCACTCATGCCGGAAAAGATCACGCTCACCAGCACATTCACCTGCGCCAGGCCGCCCGGCAGGCGGCCCACCAGGATGCGGCAGAAGTCAAACAGGCGCTCGCTCACGGTGCCAGCATTCATGATGTTGGCGGCAAAGATGAACATGGGCACCGCCAGCAGCACGTAGCTGCTGTACAGGCCGTTACCGACCTGCTCGGCCACCAGACCCAGGTCCTGGCCCTTCACCAGCAAATAGGCAATGCCAGCGGCCAGCATGGAAAAGCCTATGGGCATGCGCAACAGCATGCCGCCCACCAGCACCAGGGCCAGAACCGTCAAGGCATGGTGCACAGAAATACCTCCGTGCTGCGCACTGCGGTGCGAGCGTGGCTTGAGCGGCCCGGCACGGCGCTCATGACAGGTGCAACTCCGCATCCAACCCTTGGCCACGCAGGGCGCACACCATCGCCCAGGCACAGCGCAGCACCAGCGCCAGCATCAGCACCACAAAGGGCAGAAACGCCAGCATGAAGCTGATGCCCAGCACCGGCGTGCTCTCGCGGTGCATGAAGTGCACATAGTCCCAGGTCGCGGGGATGGCAACGGCAGCCAGGCCACCCACCAGCAAATTGCCCACCAGGCGCATGGCCAGGCGCACACGCCGGCTGGCCAGGTTCCACAGCAGATCAAACACCACGTGTTCGCGCTCTGGCACGATGGTGGCAGCGGCCCACAGAATGATCCAGACGTAGAGCACCACGGCGGCCTCGTCGGTCCAGGGCAACGGCCGGTTGAAACCAAAGCGCGCGCCCACCTGCACGATGAAGACCACAAACAGGGTCAGGAACAGGCCGCCGCCCAGGGCTTGCGCAGCGGCTCGCAAAACACGCAACACGTTCACTTGCCCGCTTTACCGGGTCGCATTGATGCGCTCAACCAGGCCCTTGGGCCAGATCTTGGCGTAATCCGAGTTCTGGTAGGCCGCTTGCACGGTCTTGTGGAAGGCGTCCAGGTCGGGCGTCGTCACTTGCAGGCCTTCCTTCTTGAAGAACTCCACCAGCTGCGCCTCTTCCTTCAGGCGGTTCTCGTTGTTGTAGGCAGAGGCCGCCTGCGCGGCCGCCAGCACCTTTTGCTGATTGGCCGGGCTCAAGCCCTTCAGGGTCTTGCTGGCGATGGCGATAAAGAGGCCATCCACCAGGTGGCTGGTCATCACGATCTGTTTGGTCACCTCGTAAAACTTGGCAGCCTTCACCGTGGGCAGGGGATTGTCCTGGCCGTCGATAGTGCCGCTTTTGAGGCCCAGGTAGACCTCGCCAAAGGCCAGCGGTGTGGGCGTGGCGCCCAGCGCTTCGCCCAGGAACAACCACTCCTTGGAACCGGGCATGCGCAGCTTGATGCCCTTCAGATCGGCCGGCGTCTTGACACTGCGCACCTCGCGCAGATTGAGCTGGCGCGTGCCGTAGTAGCAGGTGGAGAGTGGCGTCACATCCATCTTGTCGGCCACCAGTTTGAACATCTCGGCGCCTATGGGGCCGTTGAAAATCTTCTGCTGCTGGGCCGGGTCGCGCACGATGTAGCCGGCCGTGAAGATGGAGAACTCGCTCACCTGCTTGGCAATGTCCTGGGCCGACATCGTGGTCAGCTCCAGATTGCCGCGCGCCATGGCGGTGGGCTCGGCGCCCTGCTTGAAGAGCGAGGCGTTGAGGTTGATCTGCACATCAAACTCGCCCGGTGCACTTTTCTCCAGGTTGTCCTTGAACACGGTCCACATCTTGGCGTGCCAGTCGTCCGGCACGGCCGGGGTGGAGATGCGCAGCACGGTCTTGCTTTGCGCAAGGGCCGGCAGGCCCGTGGCCGCCAGGGCCAGGCCGGCGCTGCTCGCCAACAGGCTGCGGCGGCTCAGATCGGTGGTTTGCGCAGCAAATGTACGAATGGGTGTGTGCATGGACTTGTCTCAATGTGTTTTTGTGGTGCTGGCGGATATTAATGCGTCCCTCTGCCCGTTTAGTATCGGTACTGGATAAAAAAAGAACGGGGCTTTGAACAAGCACCCGTGGGTATGCAAGGGGGGTCTCACATTGCGGGAGAAAAAAGTTATGGCGCAAGAGGAAATCAGCTTTACCGACTTGATCGCGTCGTCGATTCACGACATGAAGAATTCGCTCAATCTTCAGGTCAGTGCACTGGAAGGCATCGCGCGGCAAAGCCGCGACAAAGGCGACCTGGCGCTGTTCCAGGACCTGGGGCGGGTGATCTACCAGTCCAACCGCATGAACCTGAACCTGGTGGAGTTGCTCAGCCTGTACAAGCTCAGCAAATCCATCTACCCGCTGGACATCACCGAGCAGGCAGTGGCCGAAGTGATTGAAGAAGCGGTGATGCAGAACCAGTCCATGATGGACTTCAAGGGCATTGTGGTGAGTGTGGACTGCGCGCCCGACTGCTACTGGTACATGGACCGCGAGCTGGTCAAAGGGGTGTTGGTCAACGCCCTGAACAATGCCTTCCACTACACCCGGGACCAGATCCACATCATTGCCCGCTTGCAGGACAAGCGCCTGGAGCTGCGGGTGGAGGACAACGGAGCGGGCTACCCGAAGCGCATGCTGGTCAACCCGGACCTGTCGGGTGAGCAGGGTGTGAGCTTTGAGACCGGCAGCACCGGCCTGGGCTTTTACTTTTCCGAGCAGGTGGCGCGCCTGCACAAGAACGGGCGCCAGCGCGGTGCGCTG
>JAYVNF010000349.1:0-3901 GCA_043758575.1 Rhodoferax sp. | reverse complement strand
GATGAAGCGGCGGCCACGCCGTCCGATTTTTTTAGCGCCCGCAACCTGGTCAAGCGCTATGGCGACACCGAGGTGGTGCGCGACCTGTCCTTCGCCATCGCCCCGGGCGAATGCCTGGGCGTGATCGGCCCCAACGGCGCGGGCAAGACCACCACCATCCGCATGTGCTTAGGGCTGACCGCCCCGGACAGCGGCAGCATCCACGCCCTGAGCCTGGAGATGCCGCGCGATGCGCTGGCCATCAAGGCCCAGCTCGGTGTGGTCACACAATTGGACACACTGGACCCGGACTTTTCCTGTGCCGAAAACCTGCTGGTCTACGGCCGCTACTTTGGCATGAAGGACAAGGACATCCGGGCGCGCATTCCCGCGCTGCTGGAGTTTGCGTCACTGACCAACAAGGCCCATGCCAAGCCCGGTGAACTTTCAGGCGGCATGAAGCGGCGCCTCTCGCTGGCCCGTGCCCTGGTCAACGACCCCAAGCTCTTGCTGCTGGACGAGCCCACCACCGGCCTGGACCCGCAGGCGCGCCACCTGATGTGGGAGCGCCTGCAGCTGCTCTTGCAGCAAGGTAAATCGATTCTGCTCACCACCCACTTCATGGACGAGGCCGAGCGCCTGTGCTCGCGCCTGCTGGTGCTGGACCACGGCAAGAAGATTGCCGAAGGCACACCGCGCGAACTCATCAAGCAGCACCTGGAGCCCGATGTGGTGGAGGTCTACGGCAACGGCGCCCTGGGCCTGGTGAACAGCCCGTTGCGCGCCTACGCCGCGCGCGTGGAAGTGAGTGGCGAGACGGTATTTTTCTACACCCAGAACGCGCGCGACCTGCTGGATGCTCTGGGCATACACCCGAATTTGCGCACCCTGCACCGCCCGGCCAATCTGGAAGACCTGTTCCTGAAACTCACCGGCCGGCAAATCCGCGAAGACGCTTGAGGCACCGCATGGCAAACCACACCCTGGCTAGCAGCCACTCCCGCAGTCAAAGCATCTGGCGCCCCCCGGCACTCTCCCTGCGCTTCTGGCCGGTGTTTCTGCGCAATCTGCTGGTCTGGCGCAAGCTGGCCATTCCCAGCCTAGTGGGCAATATCGCCGAGCCGCTGATGTGGTTAGTCGCCTTTGGCTACGGCATGGGCGCACTGGTGGGCAAAGTCACGGTGCAAACCCCTGACGGCGCGGTGGCCGTGCCCTACATCCTGTTCCTGGCCAGCGGCTCGATCTGCATGAGCGCCATGCAGGCCGCCTCCTTCGAGGCCCTGTACTCGGCCTTCTCGCGCATGCATGTGCAAAAGACCTGGGACGGCATCATGAACGCGCCAGTCGGCCTGGACGACATCGTGCTGGCCGAAATGCTCTGGGCCGCCTTCAAGGCCTTGTTCACCGTCACCGCCATCATCGGCGTCATGCTGGCCCTGGGCATCACCCATTCCCCCAAGCTGCTGCTGGCCTGGCCCATCCTGTTTGGCGTGGGCGTGACCTTCAGCTGCATGGCGCTGGTCTTCAACGCCCTGGCCAAGGGCTATGACTTTTTCACCTACTACTTCACCTTGTTTCTTACCCCGGTGATGTTTTTGAGCGGTGTGTTTTTCCCGTTGGAACAGCTGCCAGAGAGTGTGCGCCTGGTGGCCAACTGGCTGCCCCTGGCCAGCGCCGTGGCCCTGGTGCGCCCGCTCTTCATGGACCAGTGGCCGGCCGATGCCGCCCGCCACGTGCTGGTGCTGGCGGCGTACGCCACGGTGTCGTTCTGGGTGGCACTGGCGCTGACGCGCAAACGCTTTAGCAAGTAAGGCGTTCAGGCCTGAATGCCTTGCTACTTGGCAGGTGAGCACCACGCACGTACAATAAGTTGTACAACTTTGAGACATCCCCTATGGACGCCATCACCTACTCTGCCGCGCGCGCCAACCTGGCTTCTTCCATGGACCGGGTCTGCAACGACCATGAGGCGCTCATCATTACCCGCAATGGCCAGCAGTCCGTAGTCATGCTGTCGTTGGAAGACTTTCAGGCGCTGGAGGAGACCGCGTACCTCCTGCGCAACCCAGCGAACGCCCAACGCTTGCTGTCGGCGCTCGGCCAGCTCAGCGCCGGGAAAGGCCAGCAACGGGAGCTTGCCGAATGAGGCTGGTGGTTGCCGATGAGGCCTGGGACGACTACCTCTACTGGCAAAAGCAGGACCGTCGCATGGTGGAGCGCATCAACCGATTGATTCGCGAAACCCAACGCAGCCCGTTCGAAGGCGTTGGCAAACCCGAGGCGCTCAAACACGCACTCGCCGGATTCTGGTCACGCCGCATCACCGATGAACACCGCATGGTCTACAAGCTCGACGATGGTGCACTGCTCATTGCCCAGCTGCGCTACCACTACTGAGGACTGGGCGCTGACGGAGCTGCTCGACGCTGTACGCGCCTGCAAAGCCTGCGTCAGCCAGCTGCGGCATGATGGATGCACAACACATCCTAAAAATCCGGAGACCGCATGAGACTGGCATTGATGTCCGACATCCACGGCAACATCCAGGCGCTGGACGCCTGCTTGCACCATGCGCGCGCGAACAAGGCCCAGCGCTTTGCCTTTTTGGGTGACATGGTGGGCTACGGCGCCGACCCCGGCGCCGTGCTGGAACGCATCATGCTGCTCACCGAAGAGGGCGCCACCGTGCTCAAGGGCAACCATGACGCGATGGCAGTCAACCCGCCGGCCGAGGTGAAAAACGTAGGCGCCAGCACCGCCGCCTGGACCCATGCCCAGCTCAGCGCCGAACAGCGCGCCTGGCTGGACGCCCTGCCCCTTAGCGCCCAGCTCGACAAAATTTTGCTGGTGCATGCCAGTGCCGACGGCCCGGAACTCTGGCGCTATGTCTACGACGAGCGCGCCGCCAGCGCCAGCCTGGACGCCGCCGCCAGCCAGTGGGAGGGCGTGCGCTATGTGTTTGGCGGCCATGTACATGAGCAAAGCCTGTACTACCGCGGCTCCACTTCGAGCCTGATGAAGTTCACGCCCCAGCCCGGTGTGGCCGTGCCTGTGCCCAGCCACCGCCAGTGGCTATCCACCGTGGGCTCGGTCGGCCAGCCGCGTGATGGCAAGCCCGAGGCCATGTACGCGCTGATAGACACCGAACGCTGGCTGCTCACTTTTCACCGCGTGCCCTACGACCACGTGGCTGCCGCCTGGGCCATACGCGCGGCCGGACTGCCGCACTACTTTGCCGACCGGCTGGAGCAGGGCCGATGAAGCTGCTGGAACCGGGTGCCCTGCTGGACGGCTTCCAGATCGAGGAGTGCATCCACTCCGGTGGCATGGCCCACATCTATGCGGTGCGCTACGCCGACGCGCGCCCGGGCCCGGGCTTTCCCTTGGCCATGAAAATCCCGCGCATGACGGCCGGTGACGGCGCAGAGAACATCGTCAGCTTCGAGGTCGAAGCGCAAATCATGCAGGTGCTCACCGGCAGCCACGTGCCGCGCTTTGTCGCCGCTGGCGACCTGAGCCGCGTGCCCTACCTGGTGATGGAATACGTGCACGGGCGCACCCTGCAAAGCTGGCTGGATGCCGACAGCCGACCCAGCGTGGAAGAGATTGCCCAATGGGGAGTCGCCATGGCCCAGGCGGTGCACGCCCTGCACCAGCAAAACACGGTGCACCTGGACCTGAAGCCCGAAAACGTGCTGATCCGCGAAGACGGCAGCGCCGTGCTGCTGGACTTCGGCCTGTCCTGCCACGCCCACTACCCCGACCTGCTGGCCGAGCAACTGCGCAAGGCGGTGGGCTCGCCAGCCTGGATTGCGCCCGAGCAGGTGGTCGGCGTGCGTGGCGACCCGCGCAGCGACATCTTTGCCATCGGCGTCATGCTCTACCAGCTGTGCACCGGCGAGCTGCCCTTTGGCGCGCCACA
>JAYVNF010000348.1:0-11936 GCA_043758575.1 Rhodoferax sp. | reverse complement strand
GCACCACCATCCGCAAGGTCGCCCTGCCGAACTACGAGGACCATGGCGAAATCCTGAAATGGCTGATGCTGGACAACGTGCCCGGCAGCTACCCCTATACCGCCGGCACCTTTGCCTTCAAGCGCGAGGGCGAGGACCCCACGCGCATGTTTGCCGGCGAGGGCGATGCCTTTCGCACCAACAAGCGTTTCAAGCTGCTGAGCTCTGGCATGGCGGCCAAGCGCCTGTCCACCGCCTTTGACTCGGTCACGCTGTACGGCCACGACCCGGACCGCCGGCCCGACATCTACGGCAAGGTCGGCAACAGCGGTGTGTCGATTGCCACGTTGGACGACTTGAAGGTGCTGTACAGCGGCTTTGATCTGTGCAACCCGGCCACCAGTGTGAGCATGACCATCAACGGCCCGGCGCCTTCGATTCTGGCCATGTTCATGAACACCGCCATTGACCAGAACATTGAAAAATTCCAGACCGACAACGGCCGCGAACCGACAGACACCGAAACCGCCAAGATCAAG
This sequence comes from Rhodoferax sp., assembly GCA_043758575.1. Taxonomy (GTDB): domain Bacteria; phylum Pseudomonadota; class Gammaproteobacteria; order Burkholderiales; family Burkholderiaceae_C; genus Allorhodoferax. The sequence goes on along the minus strand of JAYVNF010000348.1, from coordinate 11,418 downwards.
GAATGGGTGCTGGCCAATGTGCGCGGCACGGTGCAGGCCGACATCCTGAAGGAAGACCAGGGCCAGAACACCTGCATCTTCTCCACCGAGTTTTCCCTGAAGGTGATGGGCGATATTGCCGAGTACTTTGTGCACCACGATGTGCGCAATTTCTATTCGGTGTCGATCCGCGGTTACCACATTGCCGAGGCCGGGGCCAACCCGATATCGCAGCTGGCCTTCACGCTCTCCAACGGTTTCACCTTTGTCGAAGCCTATCTGGCGCGCGGCATGCACATTGACGACTTCGCGCCCAACCTCTCGTTCTTCTTCAGCAACGGCATGGACCCGGAGTACACCGTCATGGGGCGGGTGGCGCGGCGCATCTGGGCCGTGGCCATGAAGGAGCGCTATGGTGCGAACGAGCGCAGCCAAAAACTGAAGTACCACATCCAGACCAGTGGACGCAGCCTGCATGCGCAGGAGATCCAGTTCAACGACATCCGCACCACGCTGCAGGCCCTGATTGCCATCTACGACAACTGCAACAGCCTGCACACCAACGCCTTTGATGAAGCCATCACCACGCCCACCGAAGAGAGCGTGCGCCGGGCCATGGCGATCCAGCTGATCATCAACCGCGAGTGGGGCCTGGCCAAGAACGAGAACCCTTCACAAGGTGCCTTCATCATCGAGGAGCTGACCGAGCTGCTGGAAGAGGCCGTGCTCAAGGAGTTCGAGGCGATTGCCGAGCGCGGCGGCGTGCTGGGCGCCATGGAGACCGGCTACCAGCGCGGCAAGATCCAGGACGAGAGCATGACCTACGAGATGAAAAAGCACACCGGCGAGCTGCCCATCATCGGCGTCAACACCTTCCGCAACCCGCATGGCGACAAGGTGTCGGAGACGCTGGAGCTGGCCCGCTCCACCGACGAGGAAAAGCAAAGCCAACTGCAGCGCCTGGAAGACTTCCACTGCCGCAACGCCGACAAGGCGCCGGCCATGCTCAAGACCTTGCAGCAGGCGGTGATGGAAAACAAGAATGTGTTTGAGGTGCTGATGGACGCGGTACGGGTCTGTTCACTGGGGCAGATCACCAGTGCCTTGTTTGAGGTGGGTGGGCAGTACCGGCGCAATATGTGAGGCTGTTTCGCTCACTGCGTGGGAAGGGGGGATGCCGGTTGGCCGGCCGGATTCCGAGGTGTTGCAGCTTAGAGCGCCTTGGTCACCACCACCTTCTGGTACAGCCCGCCAAAATAGGTCTGCTTCTCCACCTTGGCCACACCCGCATTGGCCGGCAGCCAGTCCGCAATCTGTCCCTTCCACAGGTCCATGGCAAAGGGCTCCAGCAGGGTGAGAACCGGCACCATCAGGTAGCGAAACGGGCTCCAGGACTGGGGCTTGTGGTAGTCCACACAAATCAGCTTGCCGCCCGGCTTGGTCACGCGCAGGGCCTCGGCCATGGTTTTGCGGCGCACCTCGGCCGGCATCTCGTGCAGCAGGAAGAACAGCACCACATCGTCGTGGCTGGCATCGGCAAAGTGCAGGTCGCTGGAGTCCTGCAAAAAGGCGTTGACCCGGCTGTTGTGGAGGCCGCTGCCCTTGAGCTTGGCCTGCAGGTTCTGGATCTGGATCGGCGCCACGTCGATCACGTCGACGCCGCCCTTGGGGCCCAGGCGGGCTGCCAGGTGTTCGGTGAAGTTGCCATAGACGCAGGCCACCTGCAGCACCTGGCCATGGATGACTTCGCCGATCTCCTGCAGCGTCGCATCGCGCAGGCGCGCAAAGTTGCCCCAGAGGATGAGGTTGACCAGCCACTGGCGCTCGAAGATGTGCACGGCGCGCGGATGCAGATAGGCCCACCAATAGGTGTTTTGCAAATAGGCCGGGATGGTGGCAGGGGGCTTGGAATTCAAAACAGACCTTTGTGGGGGGCGGGCGGGATGCACCCGGCGGTGGACAGCATTCCCGTCCCACTGTACGGGCAAAACCATGACAACTGCCTGCGCAGTCCAGGCAATGCCAAAATCAATGCCATGAACCCACTATCCGCCTTTGCCATCACCCACAAATGGCCCGCCGCCCATCCCGAGCGCCTGCAGCTGTATTCCCTGCCCACGCCCAATGGCGTGAAGGTGTCCATCATGCTGGAGGAAATTGGCCTGGCCTACGAGCCGCATTTGGTGAGCTTTGCCACCAATGACCAGCTGACGCCCGAATTCCTGTCGCTCAACCCCAACAACAAGATCCCCGCCATCCTGGACCCCAACGGCCCGGGCGGCAAACCGCTGGCCCTGTTCGAATCCGGCGCTATCCTGGTCTACCTGGCCGAGAAGAGCGGCCAGCTGCTGTCGGCAGACCCGGCCACCCGTTACGAAACCCTGCAGTGGCTGATGTTCCAGATGGGCGGCATAGGCCCGATGTTTGGCCAGCTCGGCTTCTTCAACAAGTTTGCCGGCAAGGACTACGAGGACAAACGTCCGCGTGACCGCTATGTGGCCGAGAGCAAACGCCTTCTGGCCGTGCTTGACCAGCATCTGGCGGGCAAGGCCTGGATGATGGGCGACGCCTACAGCATTGCCGACATTGCCATCTTCCCCTGGGTGCGCAACCTGGTCGGTTTTTACGAAGCCGGCGAACTGGTGGGCTTTGAGAACTTCCACGAAGTGCAGCGGGTACTGGCAAGCTTCGTGGCCCGGCCTGCCGTCATCGCTGGCCTGACCATCCCTAAGGCTGCGGCTTGAAGCCTGCGCGCCGGGTCCCGGCCTCGGCCTGGGGCGGCCTGCTGCTGCTGTTGGCGGCAATGGCCTGCTTTGTAGTGTTGGACAGCACCACCAAGCGTGTCACCGAACAGGTGCCACCCCTGATGGCCTTGTGGCTGTTGTTTGCCATCCAGTTTCTGCTCACCGGTAGCTATGTGCTGGCGCGGCGCGGCCTCGCCAGCCTGCGCAGCGCGCAGCTGGGCCTGCACCTCACGCGCGGCACGCTGATCCTGGGGGTGCAGACGCTGGCCTTTTTCAGCCTGAAGTACCTGCCGGTGGGGGAGTTCACGGCGCTGGCCATGACCACGCCCCTGGTCGTGACCCTGCTGGCCAGCCGCGTGCTCGGCGAGCATGTGTCCCTGACGCGCTTGCTGCTGGTGGGCGGTGGCCTGCTGGGCACCTTGGTCATCGTGCGCCCGGGTGGCAATGCCCTGGGTTGGGCACTGCTGCTGCCTTTGGGCCTGGTGGCGGTGAATGCGGTGTTCCAGCTGCTGACCAGCAAAATGGCGCGCAGCGAAGATGCCATCACCACCCTGTTTTACACCTGCCTCACCGCCCTGGTGCTGAGCAGCGTGCCCTTGCCCTGGGTCTGGCAGGTGGTGCCCGAGCCCGCACTGTGGTGGGGCCTGCTGCTGATGGGGCTGACTGCCACCTGCGGCAATCTGCTCTTCATCCTGGCCTTCGAGCGCGCGCCAGCGGCTACCCTGATGCCGTATATGTACCTGCAGATCGGCCTGGCCATTGTTGCTGGCTGGCTGGTGTTTGACCATGTGCCAGACTTTTGGGCGGCGGTGGGCATGGGACTGGTGGCGGCTTGTGGGGTGGCGGGTGCGCTGCTGACGATACATGAGGCACGGGTCAGACAGGCGACGACGCTTGCGGCGGCCGGTACCCCTGCTGTGTTGCGGTAGTTGCGATCGACACGGTCATCGCATTCTGGCGCGCATTCTGAGCTTGGAAATGCTTGCGCTAGTACCATTTTGGGACTAGACTGTAGGCATGCAAATAGTTGCACTGCGCAATCTTGAATCCTTCTTGCAACAGGCACGTTACCGTGATGCCGCAGGTGCGCTAAAGGCCTGGGTGGCTGAGGCCAAATTGGCGCAATGGACCTGTCCCCAGGACGTGAAAAATCAGTATGCGAGCGCCAGCATCATTGCCAACAACCGTGTCGTTTTCAACATCAAGGGGAACGACTACCGACTGATCGTAGCCATTGCTTACCGAATGCAGTATGTCTACGTGAAGTTCATTGGCACCCATGCCGAATACGACAAAGTGGATGCAAGCGTCGTTGACCAGTTCAAAGGAGTCTGACATGGAAATCAAGGCCATCCGTACCGAAGCCGACTACCTCACCGCACTGCAAGAGGTCTCAGTCTTGATTGATCTTGATCCGTCAGCGGACTCGCCAGAAGGGGAACGACTGGATGTGCTGGGTACGCTGGTGCAGGCCTACGAAGCAAAGCACCATGCTATTGATCTTCCTGATCCCATTGAGGCGATCAAGTTCCGCATGGAGCAGTCTGGTCTGACGGTGAAAGACCTCGTGCCTTACATTGGCTCGCTCAATCGCGTGTATGAAGTTTTGTCCTACAAGCGCTCACTGTCCCTCAACATGATCCGCAGGCTGAGCGAGGGACTGCATATTCCTGCGGAGGTGCTTATCCGTGCGTCGGAACCCGTCGCCGCGTGAGAGGTAGGTACCGCGTTACCGGCAAAAGTCCTACACGCCTATCGCCAGCCCATCGCTGCGCGGGTCATGCGCCCCGGTCATCAGCCCGCTGACGGGATCGATACGAATCACACCCGGGTGGCCCATGAGCGGGCTCTGGGAGGCCAGCAGGCTCAAGGCGTGGCCCCGGCGGCGCAGCTCGGCCACCACCGCAGGGGCCACATCTTGTTCCAGTTTGAGCGAGTCGCTGGCATCTGAAAACGTCTTGCCCAGCAAAAAACGCGGCCGGGACAGGGCGTCTATGGGGTCCAGTCCGAAGTCAATCAAACGCGTCAGCACCGCGGCCAGGGTTTGCGGCTGGCCGTCGGCGCCCTGCGTGCCGTAGAGCAGCTGCACCCGCCCGTCCTTGCGGTACATGCCGGGGTTGAGGGTGTGAAAAGGGCGTTTGCCTGGCGCCAAGGCATTGGGGTGCGCCGGGTCCAGCGCGAAGGCAGCGCCGCGGTTGTGCCAGATGACGCCGCTGTCGCCCACCAATACACCGCTGCCCCAGTCGTAGTAAACCGTGGCCAACAGCGACACGCTGTTGCCGGCGGCATCGGCCGCGCCCACATACACCGTGTCGCCTGCTTGGTAGTGGTGCGGCCAGGGCAGGGCGTGCCCCATGCGGATGGCGCTGGCACCGGCGTCCAGGTGCGGTGCCGACAGCAGCCGTGCCACCGGCACCTCGGCAAATGCCGGGTCGCCCAGATAGCGGTTGCGGTCCAGGAAGGCTTGCTTTACCGCCTCCACCAGCAGGTGGTAATGGTCGGCACTGCCCTCGGTCAGGGACTGCAGATCAAAGCGTTGCAACAGGCCCATGATCTGCAGCGTGGTCATGCCCTGGGTGGGCGGCTGGTGGGCCAGCAGCTCGCCGCCGCGGTAGGCCAGGGCCAGCGGCGGCTCGGTGCGGGCGCGGGTGAGCGCCAGGTCCTGCGCCGTGAGCGGCGAGCCGGCCGCGTGCAGGCCTTGGGCCAACTGCCGGGCCAGTTGCCCTTCATAGAAATCACGCGGTCCGCGCGCGGCCAATGTCTCCAGGGTGCGGGCCAGTGCCGGCTGTTTGCGCACAAAGCCAGCGGCGGGCACCTGGCCGGCGTGCAGGAAGTGGCGGTAGATATCGGGCAGGGTGTGCGCCTGGTCCAGGCGGAAGTTGAGCCAGAAGCGCTCCGAGGCGCTGATCTCAAAACCATCGCGGGCCTGTGTGATGGCTGGCTCCAGCAACTCGGCCCAACTCTTGCGGCCGCCCAAGGTGCTGCGGCTGATCTCCAGCGCCTGGCCCAGGGCATCCACCGTGGCGGCCGTGGTCAGCATCGCACGCGCTCCCCGTACCGGGATGGCGCCCCGGTAGCCGCTGACATCGCCAGCAGCCTGGCCTATGCCGGAGATGCTTTGCACCTGGCCCTGGGCATCACCGATGAGCAGGAAGGCATCGCCGCCCAGGCCGCAGAAATGCGGATAGGTCACGCACAGGCTCATGACTGTGGCCAGCGCTGCTTCAATGGCATTGCCGCCATTGCGCAGCACGGCCACACCGCACGCTGTGGACAGGGCGTGTGGGCTGGTCACCATGCCGCGCAGCGAGCGCGCCGAGGCCGTTGGCTTCATGGAGGAGCGTGGGGTGAGGCCGCCGGCCCGCCCTGGCTGTGCCGTTCGCCCTGGTTCTGCAGGCTTTGCATATGGGCGCAAATCTGCCCCGGTGTGGTGAACCAGATGTCTCCGGCATCGCGCGCCCGGGCAATGTGCTGCAGGGCGCGGCGCAGGTGGCGCAAGCGGTAGGGCTGGCCCATGATGTAGGGGTGCAGGGCAATGCCCATGACCAGGCTTTGCGCGCGGCTTTGCAGCAGCATCTCGTCGAAGTTGTCCACCACCATGTCGGCAAAGGCGCAGCCGTCGAGCTGGCGGCCCATGACCATGGGAATGTCGTTGAGCTCCTGCGGATAGGGGATGGACCAAAGGCTCTGGCCGCTGCGCGTGTGCATGCGCGTGGGCTGGTCGTCATGGCACCAGTTCAGGCTGTAGCGGTAGCCGGTCTCGGCCAGCAGGTCGGGGGTGCTGCGGCTCTCCGCGATCCAGGGCGAGAGCCAGCCCGCGGGCGCCTGGCCCTGCAAACCCTGTATGCGTTCGCGGCAGCCCGCCAGCAGTTCGCGCTCCAGTGCCTCGGAATAGTCAGACTGCCTGAAGGCATTGCTGTGGCCATGGCCCACCAGCTCGTCACCGCGGGCAATCAAGGCCTGCAGCAGCTCCGGGCAATGGTCAATCAGCGCGGTGTTGATGAGTGCGGCCGTGGGCAGGCCCAGCTGCTCAAACAGTTCCAGGCAACGCCAGGCGCCGACCCGGTTGCCATACTCGCGCCAGCTGTAGTTGAGCACATCGGGTTGCGGCGAGGCCGGCCCTATGCCGGCCCCCAGGCCCTCACCAAAGGCAAAGTGCTCCAGGTTGAAGCCGATGTAGACGGACAGGCGTTGGCCCTGCGGCCATACGAAGTCGGGGCGCTGCGTGATGGCGCTGTAGGCAAAGCGGCCGTGGCCGGGAATCTGGCTGAACGGCATCTCAGAGCACCGCCAGGCCGGCGCGCACCAGCATCCACTCGGCGCTGTCGTTCCACACGTCCATCTGCACGATCAGGCCGTGGCGCAGCACGTAGCGGTCCACATAGCGGTTGCCTTCAAAGGGCGTGCCGTCCAGCCACGCGCCATACAGCGTGCCTATGTTGTAGACGATCGCCTCCTCATCGGTGGCGCCGGCCACCAGGTCGGTGCGCTCGAAGCGCTTCTTCACCCAGGCGTAGCGCGCGGCATTGAAGGCGCTGGTTTCCGAAGGGTCGCGCATGGGGCGCCCACCGGTGAAACGTATGCGCAGCGCGGGCGAGGTGAAGGCGCGCGCGCCCACCGGGTCCGGGACCATGATGATGCGCAGAAACTCTTCCACGGTTTCCTTGGGGCCTAGGGTGTTGGGCTGGGACATGGGTTCTCCTGTTTATGCGTATGGAGCCGGGACGCGATTGCGTGTGCCCAGTGGATCTTTTCTTCAAGCAGTTTTTGTTCCATGCCGGCGTGCACCAGCACGCGCCTGCAGGCGCACCGAAGTGAGCGCACTGCACGCTGCATTGCGATGCATGGCGGAGCTGCGTTGCACAAAGCCAGTGCGTTTTGCATACAGTTCGCCCACACATTGCATACAAAATCCTGGCACGGCGTTTGCGTTATGCACCGGGCATATGAATCCTGATGCCACCCCCACCAGTGCAATCGAAGTCGTCGGCCTGACCAAGCGTTACGGCGCGGGCAAGCCGGCGGTGGACAACATCAACCTGCGCATTGCCAGCGGCAGCTACTGCTGTTTGCTCGGGCCCTCGGGCTGCGGCAAGAGCACCACGCTGCGCATGATTGCTGGCCACGAGTCGGTGAGCAGTGGCGACGTGCTGCTGGAGAACCGCAACATCACCAATTTGCCGGCAGCCGAGCGCGGCACGGCCATGATGTTCCAGAGCTTTGCGCTTTTTCCCCACCTGAGCGCATTGGACAACGTGGCCTTCAGTTTGAAGATGAAGGGGGTGGACAAGACCGAGCGATTGAAACAGGCGCAGGACCTGCTGGAGCGCGTGGCCATGGGCCATTTGGCGCAGCGCAAACCGGGCGAATTGTCAGGCGGCCAGCAGCAGCGTGTGGCGCTGGCGCGTGCGCTGATTACCAAACCCAAAGCCCTGCTGCTGGACGAGCCGCTGTCGGCGCTGGACCCGTTTTTGCGTATACAAATGCGCGCCGAGTTGCGCCGCTGGCAAAAGGAATTGGGCCTGACCTTTATCCATGTGACGCACTCGCAAGAAGAGGCCATGGCCCTGGCCGACACCATGGTGGTGATGAACCACGGAATCATTGAGCAAAGCGGCTCGCCGCACACCGTTTACAACCAGCCTCTCAACGAATTTGTGGCGCGCTTCATGGGCGGCCACAACGTGATTGAAACCCCGGCCGGCAAGATCGGCGTGCGCACCGACCAGACCCGCGTGGCCCCGGCCCATGCACCGGAGATTGCCGGCCTGCCCAGCATTGCCGCCCTGGTCACCGATGTGGAATACCAGGGCACCTATGTGCTACTGGGCCTGCAAAACCCCAGCGCCACGCAGGCCGTGGTCAACACCGCAGAGTACTCGGTGATGCTGTCCGAAGCCCAGTTTGCGGCCCAACCGTTTGCCGTGGGCAATGCGGTGCAGCTGGCCTGGACGCCCGAGTCGGCGCACGCATTGCAAGCCTGATCACCCCCACTTTTTTCCCAACCTTCGCAAGAAGCTTCACCACCCCAAAGGAGTTACTCCCATGTCAGACGTCAAGAAAGATTCGCCCCTGGACGCGCTCACCCTGCAGCGCCGCTCGGTCCTCAAAGGTACGGCCGGCATTTTGGCCGCTGGTATGTTCCCGTCCATCCACGCCGCCGAACCTATCGTGCTGCGCTACCTGGGCACGGCGGTGAACCAGGACAAAGAAATTGCCGACAAGTTCAAGGCCGACACCGGCATTGAAATCCAGTACGTGGCCGTCACCACCGACGACGTGACCAAACGCGCCGTCACCGCGCCCAACAGTTTCGATCTGATCGACACCGAGTACTTCTCGCTGAAAAACATTGTGCCCACCGGCAACCTGAAGGGCATTGACACCAAGCGCATCAAGAACGCCGACAAGATCACCAGCCTGTTCACCACCGGCATGGTGGCCGGCAAGGCCGTCGGCGACCAGGGCACCGCACCCAAGAAGACGATTTACCTGGAAGGCGAGCGCAGCAAGAAGTTCGCCAAGAGCCCTACGCAATTCATGTCGCTCATCCCCACCGTGTACAACGCCGACACGCTGGGTATCCGCCCCGACCTGATCAAGCGCCCCATCTCTTCCTGGGCCGAGTTGCTGAACCCGGAGTTCAAGGGCAAGGCGTCCATCCTGAACATCCCCTCCATCGGCATCATGGACGCGGCCATGGTGGTGGAGGCTATGGGCATCTACAAGTACGCCGACAAGGGCAATATGACCAAGAAGGAAATTGACCTGACCATCAAGACCTTGATTGAAGCCAAGAAGCAAGGCCAGTTCCGCAGCCTGTGGAAGGACTTCAATGAGTCGGTCAACCTGATGGCCTCCGGCGAAGTGGTGATCCAGTCCATGTGGAGCCCGGCTGTGACTGCTGTGCGCACCAAGGGCATTGCCTGCACCTTCCAGCCCCTGAAAGAAGGCTATCGCGCCTGGGCTTCCGGCTTTGGCCTGCCCGCAACGCTCTCTGGCAAGAAGCTGGACGGTGCCTATGAATTCATCAACTGGTTCCTGGACGGCTGGGCCGGTGCCTACCTGAACCGCCAGGGTTACTACAGCGCCGTGCTGGAAACCGCCAAGGCCAAGATGGACGCCTACGAGTGGGCCTACTGGATGGAAGGCAAACCCGCGTCTCAGGACATCAAGAGCCCGCATGGCGACCTGCTGGCCAAGAAGGGAGAAGTGCGCGACGGCGGCAGCTACGAGCAGCGCATGGGCGGCATCGCCTGCTGGAATGCGGTGATGGATGAGAACGCCTACATGGTTCAAAAGTGGAATGAATTCGTCGCCGCCTAAGCGTTGAAACAGACACCGGAAGTGATTTGCATATGAGTTCTCCCCTATGAGTACGTCTATTACCAACGCACATCCGGTGTCGGCCCGCGCACCCGGTCGCAGCCTTGCGGCCTGGTGGCAGGCCCTGCCTCTGACAACCGTCTTTGCGCTGTTCTTTTTGATCCCGCTGGCGCTGGTGCTGATGGTCAGCTTCTGGGACTACAACCAGTACGAAATGCTGCCGGACTTCAGCTTCAAAAATTATGTGGCCGTGTTTGACGGCTGCCTCTCGGGTGACGATCTATGCGTCACCTTCAAGACCTATTTGTCCACGCTCAAGTTCAGCGTGATGGTCTGGTTGCTCACCTTGCTGGTGGGCTTTACCGTTTCGTATTTTTTGGCCTTCCATGTGAAGTCCAGTGGCGTGCAGGTGGTGCTGTTCGTGCTGTGCACGATTCCCTTCTGGACCTCCAATGTGATCCGCATGATTGCCTGGGTGCCGCTCTTGGGCCGCAACGGCCTGGTCAACGATGTGCTGGTGCACCTGGGCGCAGTAGACAAGCCGGTGGAGTGGCTGCTGTTTTCCAGCTTCTCGGTGACGCTGGCCTTTGTGCATTTGTTCAGCACCTTCATGATCGTGCCCATCTTCAACTCCATGATGCGCATAGACCGCAGCCTGCTCGAAGCCGCGGCCGACAGCGGTGCCACGGCCTGGCAGACGCTGTGGAATGTGATTGTGCCGCTGTGCCGCACCGGCATCATCATCGGCTCCATCTTCGTCATCACCATTGTGATGGGCGACTTCGTGACCATAGGCGTGATGGGGGGGCAGCAGATTGCCTCCGTGGGCAAGATCATCCAGGTGCAGACGTCGTATCTGCAGTTCCCGCTGGCCGCGGCCAATGCCGTGATTCTGCTGTCGGTGGTGCTGATGATCATCTGGGCCCTGACCCGCATGGTCGATATCCGCAAGGAGCTCTGAACATGGACAAGCAACGCGCGGCCGGTTTCTGGCCCTTGGCCATTTTCTTCGCCGCCTATGTGCTCTTCCTTTATGGCCCCATGCTGGTCATCGTGGTGCTGAGTTTCCAGGGCCCGCAAGGCGGCCTCACATTCCCGATGAACGGTTTTTCGCTGCACTGGTTTCAAAAACTGGCCCAGGGGCTGGGCGTGGTGGACATCGGTTCCGCCCTGCGCCGTTCGCTCGCGCTCGGTCTTGCCGTGATGGCGCTGACGGTAGTGTTCTCGGTGTTGGCCGGGCTGGCCTTTCGCAAGAAACTCGCCGGCGGCAATCTGCTATTTTTCGTCGTGGTGGCCAGCCTGATCATGCCGTCCATCATCGTCTCGCTGGGCATCGGACTGGAATTTCGGCTGCTCGACACCACCATCA
>JAYVNF010000347.1:0-3914 GCA_043758575.1 Rhodoferax sp. | reverse complement strand
CCACTAGCGCAAGCCCAGCTTCCAGAGCCGCGCAACACACGCTGCAACGCTCTCGCAAGCGCCCTTGCAGTGCCTCAATTTCCCCAATGAAAACAGCGACTTAAAAAGCGCGCTAGGTGCTTACCCGTAGTGCGCTGCAGGTTGGCGCGTGACTTGCGGTATGGAACAAACCTGCGCGCACAGCAGGCCCAAAAAATCAACTGGAGACATTCCGCTATGGAAACTTTTTATCAGGTCATGCGCCGCCAAGGCATCTCGCGCCGCAGCTTCATGAAGTACTGCTCGCTGACCGCCACGTCCCTGGGCCTGGGCCCGGCTTTTGTGCCGCAGATTGCACACGCCATGGAAACCAAACCACGCACCCCGGTGTTGTGGCTGCACGGGCTGGAGTGCACCTGCTGCTCCGAGTCCTTTATCCGCTCGGCGCACCCGCTGGCCAAGGATGTGGTGCTGTCCATGATCTCGCTGGACTATGACGACACGCTGATGGCCGCTGCCGGCCACCAGGCCGAGGCCATCCTCGAAGAGATCATGACCAAGTACAAGGGCAACTACATCCTGGCCGTGGAGGGCAATCCGCCGCTGAACCAGGACGGCATGAGCTGCATCATCGGCGGCAAGCCCTTTATTGAACAACTCAAGCACGTAGCCAAGGACGCCAAGGCCATCATCTCCTGGGGCTCTTGCGCCTCCTGGGGTTGCGTGCAGGCGGCAAAGCCGAATCCGACCCAGGCCACGCCCATCCACAAGGTGATTTTTGACAAGCCCATCATCAAGGTGCCGGGCTGCCCGCCGATTGCCGAGGTGATGACCGGCGTCATCACCTACATGCTGACCTTTGACCGCATCCCCGAGCTGGACCGCCAGGGCCGCCCCAAGATGTTCTACAGCCAGCGCATCCACGACAAGTGCTATCGGCGCCCGCACTTCGATGCCGGCCAGTTCGTCGAGAAGTTTGACGACGAGTCCGCACGCAAGGGCTACTGCCTCTACAAGGTCGGCTGCAAGGGCCCGACCACCTACAACGCCTGCTCCACCACGCGCTGGAATGGCGGCACCAGCTTCCCGATCCAGGCCGGCCACGGCTGCATAGGCTGCTCGGAAGACGGCTTCTGGGACAAGGGCTCGTTCTACGACCGCCTGACCAATATCCACCAGTTCGGCATTGAAGCCAATGCCGACCAGATCGGTGGCACGGCTGCTGGCGTGGTTGGGGCTGCGGCCGTGGCCCACGCCGCTGTCTCCGCCATCAAGCGCGCCAACCAGAAGACCGACGCACAAGCCAGCGCATCCGCACCGGCCGCGCACTAAGCCACAACCTAAAAGAAAGAAGGAAACATCATGGGTGCTTACGAAACGCAAGGTTTCAAGCTGGACGACACGGGCCGACGCATTGTGGTTGACCCGGTCACGCGCATCGAGGGCCATATGCGGGTCGAGGTGAATGTGGACAGCCAGAACATCATCCGCAACGCTGTCTCCACCGGCACCATGTGGCGCGGTCTGGAGGTGATTCTCAAGGGCCGCGACCCGCGCGATGCCTGGGCCTTTGTGGAGCGCATCTGCGGCGTCTGCACCGGCTGCCACGCACTGGCCTCGGTGCGCGCGGTGGAAGATGCGCTGGGCATTGTGATCCCCAAGAACGCCTACCTGATCCGCGAGATCATGGCCAAGACCTTGCAGGTGCATGACCACGCGGTGCACTTCTACCACCTGCATGCGCTGGACTGGGTGGACGTGGTCTCGGCCCTCAAGGCCGACCCGAAAAAAACCTCGGAGCTGCAGCAGGCCGTCTCGCCCAGCCACCCGCTGTCTTCGCCCGGCTACTTCCGCGACATCCAGAACCGGCTGAAGAAGTTTGTGGAAAGCGGCCAGCTCGGCCCCTTCATGAACGGCTACTGGGGCTCCAAGGCCTATGTGCTGCCGGCCGAAGCGAATCTGATGGCCGTGACGCACTACCTCGAAGCCCTGGACCTGCAAAAGGAATGGGTCAAGGTGCACACGATTTTTGGTGGCAAGAACCCGCACCCCAACTACCTGGTGGGCGGCATGCCCTGCGCCATCAACCTGGACAAGGAAGGTGCGGCCGGCGCCCCGGTGAACATGGAGCGCCTGAACTTTGTCGAAGCCCGCATCAAGGAAATGATCGAGTTCAACAACAACGTCTACATCCCCGATGTGCTGGCCATTGGCACCATCTACAAGAACGCTGGCTGGCTCTACGGCGGCGGCCTCTCGGCCACCAATGTGATGGACTACGGCACCTATGAAAAAGTCATGGGCGACCACAGCACGCAAAAGCTGCCCGGCGGCGCCATCCTGGACGGCAACTGGGACAAGATCTACCCGGTGGACCCGCGCGACCCCGAGCAGGTGCAGGAGTTCGTTACCCACAGCTGGTACAAATACGGCGACGAAACCAAGGGCCTGCACGGCTGGGACGGTGTCACCGAACCCAACTACGTGCTGGGCGCCAAGTCCAAGGGCACGCGTACCAACATCGAGCAAATTGACGAGAGCGCCAAGTACTCCTGGGTCAAGTCACCGCGCTGGCGCGGTCACGCCATGGAGGTGGGGCCCCTGTCGCGCTACATCCTGGGCTATGCGCACGCGCAGCAGGGCAACACCAACTGCACGCGGGTGAAAGAACAGGTCGACTACTCGGCCTCCGTCATCAACAGCGTCTTCCCCAAGGCACTGGGCATGGCCGAGACCCACTACAGCGTCAAGCAGCTGATGCCCACCACCATAGGCCGCACCCTGGCGCGCGCGCTGGAATCGCAGTACTGCGCCGAGATGATGTACGACGATTTCAAGGAAATGGTCGCCAACATCAAGGCCGGTGACACCGCCACCGCCAACGTCGAGAAGTGGGACCCCGCCACCTGGCCCAAGGAAGCCAAGGGTGTCGGCACGGTAGCGGCACCGCGCGGTGCCCTGGGCCACTGGATCAAGATCAAGGACGGCCGCATCGAGAACTACCAGTGCGTGGTGCCCAGCACCTGGAACGCCAGCCCACGGGACCACAAGGGCCAGATTGGCGCGTTCGAGGCCAGCCTGATGAACACGCCCATGGCCAACCCCGAGCAGCCGGTGGAGATTCTGCGCACCCTGCACTCCTTCGACCCCTGCATGGCCTGCTCCACCCACGTGTTGAGCCCCGAGGGGCAAGAGATGGCCACGGTCACCGTGCGCTAAAGCGCAGGCCCGGCCCCGCTACGCCCCACCCCACCGAGCACCGACGCACCCTGTGGCGCCGGTGCGCGGCACCCACTTTTTGGAGATGCATATGTCTATCTTGTCGAACCCCTGGGCCAAGCGCCTGTCGCTGGTTTCACTCACCCTTGCCAGTGGCATGGCCCAGGCCCATACCGGCCACGGTGTCAGCACCGTGATGGAAGGCCTGGCCCACCCGCTCGGGTTGGACCACCTCTTGGCCATGGTGGCCGTGGGTGTCTGGTCGGTGCGCGCACTGCCGGCCAACAAAACCTGGCAGGGGCCTGCCACCTTTTTGCTGGCCCTGCTGCTCAGCGCGGTACTGGGTGCAACAGGTGTGGCGGTGCCCTACCTGGAGCACGCCATTGCCCTGAGCGTGGTGCTGTTTGGCGCGATGCTGGTGTTTGCCAATAGCCGCATGCCAGTGGCCACTGGCCTGGGCCTGGTGGCACTGGCGGCCTCGCTACATGGCTTGGCGCACGGCGCGGAACTGCCGGCCTCTGGCCTGGCGGGCTTTAGCGCTTATGCAACAGGCTTTGTACTGACCACCACCTTGCTGCACGGCGGCGGTGTGCTCTTTGGTCTGTCCATCCAACGCTTCATGGCCCATCGCGCCAAGGTGGCGACTGCGGCAACCGGCCTGCTCCTGGGCGGTGCCGGTGTCTATTTGCTGCAGCAACTCTGAACCCGCACTGTCA
>JAYVNF010000346.1:0-11949 GCA_043758575.1 Rhodoferax sp. | reverse complement strand
ACCGGTCATGATGGCCATGGGATGGGCATCACGGCGGAAGCCGCGCAGGAAAAATTGCATCTGCTCGTTGACCATGGTGTGGTTGGTCACGCGCTTGGTGAAGTCGGCCTTGCCGGCAGCATTGGGCAGGTTGCCGTACAGCAGCAGGTGGCAGGTTTCCATGAAGTCGCAGTTCACGGCCAGCTGTTCGATCGGGTAGCCGCGGTACAGCAGTTCGCCCTTGTCGCCGTCGATGTAGGTGATGGCCGACTGGCAGGATGCCGTGGACAGAAAGCCCGGGTCGTAGGTGAACATGCCGGTTTGTGCGTACAGCTTGCGGATGTCGATCACATCCGGTCCTACCGAGCCCTGGTAGATCGGCATCTCGACGCTGGGCGCGCCGTTACTGAACGACATGGTGGCTTTGTTGTCAGCTAGTTTCATCTTTCGCCTTTCAGAGAGGTTCTCTCAACATTTTTAAAACTTCACGCACATCTGCTGTGTCGAGCTGCGCGTCGACTTGGCTGAGCGATTTCCGTGCCAATTGCACATCCAACAAATCGTTGTCACTCAAATCCATCAGTGCACCCAGGGCATCGGCCTGCCGCACCGTCAAGGTATCACTAAACCGGCCAAAGAAGCGCTCGATGAACAGGTCGTTTTCTAGCAGCCCACGTCGGCAGCGCCAGCGCAGCTTGCTTAAGGCCCGCTCATCAATCAGATATTCGGTCACAAAGTAGTCCGCAGGCTTACACCGTACGCATAACCATCATTTCCTTGATCTTGCCGATTGCCTTGGTGGGGTTCAAACCCTTGGGGCAAACGTCAACGCAATTCATGATGGTGTGGCAGCGAAACAGGCGGTACGGGTCTTCCAGATTGTCCAGGCGCTCGGCCGTAGCATGGTCGCGGCTGTCGGCCAGGAAACGGTAGGCTTGCAAGAGACCTGCGGGGCCGACGAACTTGTCCGGGTTCCACCAGAAGCTCGGGCACGACGTGGAGCAGCTGGCGCACAGAATGCACTCGTACAGGCCATTGAGCTCTTCGCGCTCTTCGGGGCTCTGCAGGCGCTCTTTTTCGGGCGGCACGGTGTCGTTGATCAGGTAGGGCTTGATCGAGTTGTACTGCTTGAATAACTGCGTCATGTCCACGATCAGGTCGCGGATCACGGGCAGGCCGGGCAGGGGTTTCAAGACAATAGTGCCGGGCAGCGACAGCATATTGGTCAGGCATGCCAGACCGTTTTTGCCGTTGATATTCATGGCATCCGACCCGCACACACCTTCGCGGCAGGAGCGGCGGAAGGAGATGGTGGGGTCAACTGCCTTGAGCTTCATCAGCGCGTCCAGCAGCATGCGCTCGTGGCCATCCAACTCGACCTGGATGGTCTGCATATAGGGCTTGGCGTCCTTGTCCGGATCGTAGCGGTAGATGGAGAAAGTGCGTAGTGTCATGTTCTTGATCTCGCTTTAGAAGGTACGGACCTTGAGTGGCACGGAGTCCACGGTCAAGGGCTTCATCTGGACAGACTTGTAGGACAGGCTGTTATCGGCGCTGTGCCACAGGGTGTGCTTGTGCCACTCTTTGTCGTTGCGGCCGTTGGGGAACTCGGCCGAGTCGGCGTAGTCGTCCACGGTGTGGGCGCCACGGCTTTCATGGCGGGCAGCGGCGGACACGATGGTGGCCTGTGCCGCCTCAATCAGGTTATCCACTTCCAGCGCTTCGATGCGCGCGGTGTTGAAGACCTTGGACTTGTCTTTGAGGCCAATATTCTTCACACGTTCACGCAGTTCGGCGATCTTGACCACACCTTCGTCCATGACCTTTTGCGTGCGGAACACACCGGCGTGCTGCTGCATGGCAGCGCGCAAGTCGTTGGCCACGTCCTGGGCGTATTCGCCGCTGGTGGCGTTGTCCAGGCGGGCCAGACGGGCCAGGGTGAGGTCGGCCGCGTCCTTGGGCAGTTCCTTGTGTTCCTTGTTCTTGTTGTTGAATTCAACAATGTGGTTGCCGGCTGCGCGGCCGAACACCAAGAGGTCGAGCAGGGAGTTGGTGCCCAGGCGGTTGGCACCGTGCACCGACACGCAGGAGCATTCGCCCACGGCGTACAGGCCGTTGACCACGGCGTTGGTGACGTCACCTTGCTTGGTCACCACCTGGCCGTTGATGTTGGTGGGAATGCCACCCATCTGGTAGTGGATGGTGGGCACCACGGGAATCGGTTCCTTGGTGATGTCCACGTTGGCAAAGTTGTGGCCAATCTCGAACACCGAGGGCAGGCGCTTCATGATGGTCTCGGCACCCAGGTGGTCGAGCTTCAGGAGCACGTAGTCCTTGTTGGGTCCGCAGCCACGGCCTTCCTTGATTTCCTGGTCCATGGAGCGCGACACGAAGTCGCGCGGTGCCAGGTCTTTCAGGGTGGGCGCATAGCGCTCCATGAAACGTTCGCCATTGCTGTTGAGCAAAATGGCGCCTTCGCCACGTCAGCCTTCGGTCAAGAGCACGCCGGCGCCGGCCACGCCGGTGGGGTGGAACTGCCAGAACTCCATGTCCTGCAGCGGCAGGCCGGCACGCGCTGCCATGCCCAGGCCGTCGCCGGTGTTGATGAAGGCGTTGGTGGAGGCCGCAAAAATGCGGCCGGCACCACCGGTGGCCAGGAGCGTGGTCTTGGCTTGCAGAATGTGCACGTCGCCGGTTTCCATTTCCAGGGCGGTGACACCGACTACGTCGCCTTCGGCATCACGGATCAGGTCGAGTGCCATCCACTCCACGAAGAAGCTGGTCTTGGCGGCCACGTTTTGCTGGTACAGGGTGTGCAGCATGGCGTGGCCGGTACGGTCAGCGGCGGCGCAGGCGCGCTCAACAGCTTTTTCACCGTAGTTGGCAGTGTGGCCGCCGAATGGGCGCTGGTAAATCGTGCCGTCTGGGTTGCGGTCGAAAGGCATGCCCATGTGCTCCAGGTCGTAGACGACCTTGGGTGCTTCGCGGCACATGAATTCGATGGCGTCCTGGTCGCCCAACCAGTCACCGCCCTTGACGGTGTCGTAGAAGTGGTAGTGCCAGTTGTCGTCGTTCATATTGCCCAGGCTGGCGCCTATGCCGCCTTGGGCAGCTACGGTGTGCGAGCGGGTGGGGAAAACCTTGGAGAGAACGGCAACGTTCAGACCGGCACGTGCCAGTTGGAGCGATGCGCGCATGCCGGAGCCGCCGGCGCCGACGATAACAACGTCAAATTTGCGTTTGGTAACTTGGGTAGCCATGAATGTGTGCCTATGTATATGGGTCGGTGGTCGGTGTGCGAATCAGACGCGCCACAAAACCTGGATAGCCCAGCCGGCACAACCGACGAGCCAGACGATGGAGAGGACGTGCAGCGGCAGGCGAATGGACACCGGCTTCACGTAGTCCATCCAGATGTCGCGAATGCCCACCCAGGCGTGGTAGAGCAGGGCGAGGATGACAACAAAAGTCAGGAACTTCATGCACTGGCCGTGGAAGATGCCAGCCCATTTGTCGTAGCCAATCGGTCCCTTGGAAAAGATCACCTGGGCCAGCAGAATGACCGTGAAGAGTGCCATCAAGCAGGCGGTGACGCGCTGCGCCAGCCAGTCACGCAGACCGTAGTGCGCGCCGGTGGCCAGGCGTTTGGAGCCGTAGTTAACTGCCATTTTGTTTTTCCTTGTATGCGGGGAGTGGGGTTCAGTACAGACCGAACAGCTTGGCGCCCAGCACCACGGTCAGCAGCGTGCCAAGGGTCAGTGTGACGAGTGCCGAAGAGTGGCCAAATTCTTTGCTGACCGCGTGGTTGATGTCCATCCACAGGTGGCGCAGACCGGCAATGAAGTGGTGCAGATAGGCCCAGAGAATGGCCAATGCCACCAGCTTGAAGAACCAGCCCGGCACAAAGCCGATGCCGGCGCTGAAGACATGCGTGAAGCGGGCAAAGGAAAATTCGGAGGACACCGAGGCATCAAACATCCAGATGATGAAAGGCATCAACAAGAACAGAATGGCGCCGCTGATGCGGTGCAGGATGGAGACGATGCCAGCGGGGGGGAGACGGTAGGTGGGGAGATCCGAAAACGCGTTGATGTTGCGAAATTCGGGCCGCTTGGAGCGCGCGGTCGATGCAAGGTCGGTCATGAATTGCTTTCTTTTCTGTGATGTAACTGCGGCGTAATTATGTCAACGTATCGGCCAAGTGCGCGGAGTGGGGAAAATTCTATTGCACCGCATCATTCTGACATTGGACTTGCATAGGGGGCATTCAATTCAAAACGTTGCGGTAGAAATGCGTGTCGGTCAGGTACAGGCCGCGGCGCAACTCCATCGGGGTGTCGTTGTAGGTGAAGGCGGTGCGTTCCACACTGAGCAGCGGGGTTTGCGCACTGGTGTGCAGCAAAGCGCATTGCTCCACATCCGGCAATACCGCGCGGATTTTTTCTTCCGCCCGCACCATGCGCACGCCGAATTCGGTTTCAAACAAGGCATACATGGGGCCCTGGTGGGCGCGCAGACGCTCGGCCGTCAAACCCTTGAAGGGGGCGCCGGGTAGCCACAACTCTTCCAGTATCGTGGGCACCGAGGCAAAGGACAGGACGCGGCGCACCTGCAGCACCGCCTCGCCCTGGCGTATCGCCAGCACGCGGGCAATATCGGAAGAGGCGCGTACGCGTTTGCAGTCAATGATGTGGCGCTGGGCTGGGCCTTCAGCCTGCAAGTCACCGCTATCGGGAAACAGGCGCAGAAAGCGGTACTGCACCTGCTGCTCGGCATGGGTGGCGACAAAGGTGCCCTTTCCCTGGCGGCGCACCAGCAGGTTCTCGGAAGCCAGCTCGTCAATGGCCTTGCGCACCGTGCCCTGGCTCACCTTGAAGCGCACTGCCAAGTCCATTTCGCTGGGAATGGCGGCGCTGGGTTTCCACTCGCCGGACTGCAGACTTTGCAGCATCAGCACCTTGATTTGCTGGTAGAGCGGGCTGAAGGCCGGCGTGGCGGTAGCGGCTGCGCTGGGGGGAGAGGCCAATTCGGGGCCGGCAAAGCTGGCGCTTTCGCTGATGGAATTGGATTCGGTGTTCATCAAATTTGCCCGCGAGTCGGTGTGCAAAGTCAGCTTCAAGTCAGTCTGGAAAATTTCGCCAATCATATCTTATATAAGACATAAGACAAATTGACTTGGGGTCTATTTCAAGGGTAAACTCGCAGGCGATCTGCAGGGCTCAAACCGTGTTGCTTGGGTTCCTGATCAGTACCTGTTTCACAACCTTCCTGGAGTACCACCATGAGCAAAAAGCCTGTTCGCGTCGCCGTCACCGGAGCCGCCGGCCAAATCGGATATGCCCTTCTGTTCCGCATCGCCTCTGGCGAAATGCTGGGCAAGGACCAGCCCGTCATTCTGCAGTTGCTGGAAGTGCCAGTAGAAGGCCCCCAAAAAGCGCTCAAGGGCGTGATGATGGAACTCGATGATTGCGCCTTCCCCCTGCTGGTGGAAATGACCGCGCACAGCGACCCCATGACCGCCTTCAAGGATGCCGACTACGCCCTGCTGGTCGGTTCGCGCCCCCGTGGCCCCGGCATGGAACGTGCCGAGTTGCTGGCCGTCAACGGCGCCATCTTCACCGCCCAAGGCAAGGCCCTGAACGCCGTGGCCAGCCGCGACGTGCGCGTGCTGGTGGTCGGCAACCCCGCCAACACCAACGCCTACATCGCCATGAAGAGCGCACCGGATCTGCC
The DNA here is from genome assembly GCA_043758575.1 of Rhodoferax sp. Taxonomy (GTDB): domain Bacteria; phylum Pseudomonadota; class Gammaproteobacteria; order Burkholderiales; family Burkholderiaceae_C; genus Allorhodoferax. The sequence goes on along the minus strand of JAYVNF010000346.1, from coordinate 6,237 downwards.
GCGCAAGAACTTCACCGCCATGCTGCGCCTGGACCACAACCGTGCGGCCAGCCAGATCGCTGCCAAGACCGGCAAGCCCGTGGCTGCCATCGAGAAGCTGACCGTCTGGGGCAACCACTCGCCCACCATGTACGCCGACTACCGCTTTGCCACCATCAACGGTGAGAGCGTGGCCGCCATGATCAATGACCAGGAATGGAACGCCAACACTTTCCTGCCCACCGTGGGCAAGCGTGGTGCAGCCATCATCGAAGCGCGTGGCCTGTCCTCCGCAGCCTCGGCTGCCAACGCTGCCATCGACCACATGCGCGACTGGGCCCTGGGCACCAACGGCAAGTGGGTCACCATGGGCATTCCTTCGAATGGCGAATACGGCATTCCCAAGGATGTCATGTTCGGCTTCCCCGTCACCTGCGAAGGCGGCGAATACAAGATCGTTGAAGGCCTGGCCATCGACGCTTTCAGCCAGACCTGCATCGACAAGACCCTGGCCGAGCTGACCGGCGAGCAAGACGGCGTCAAGCACCTGCTGTAAGCAGCCCATGCGTGATGCCGGGGCGACTCAGCCCCCTCTTCATCCGCGCCAGGTGCTGCTGGGAGCACAGGGCGCCACCGGCTTTTTGCCGGTGTGCGACCACTACAGCGGCGTGGAAGCGCGGATGAAGAAAAGCCTGCAACTGCAGGCCGAGATGGCAGAAGAGTTCGGCGCCTGCGTCTTTGACGTGACGCTGGACTGCGAAGATGGCGCACCGGCCGGCGCCGAAATAGAGCAGGCCCACCGTGTGGTGGGTCTGGCCAATGCGGCTTTTTCCCGGGCTCAGTCCCCCCATTCCCCCTCTATTGCTCCCCGGATAGGCGCTCGCCTGCATCCGGTGGACCATGTATTTTTTGCCTCTGACGCCCAGATCGTGGCGGGAGGTGCAGCGGCGTCGCTGGCCTACATCATGATCCCCAAGGTCGAGAGCCTGGCCGATGTCGAGCTGGCAGTCGCCGCTATTGATGCCGCAGTAGCCGGCCAGCGTCAGGCTCCCCTGCCCCTGCATGTGCTGATCGAGTCCCCAGCAGCAGTGCAGCAGGCCTTTGCCATTGCACGGCACCCCCGCGTTCAGTCCCTCAGCTTTGGTTTGATGGACTTTGTATCCAGCCATGCCGGTGCCATTCCGAGTGCGGCCATGGGCGTTCGTGGTGCACAAGACAAAGAAACCCTGGACCAGTTTCACCACCCTCTGGTGCTACGCGCCAAGCTGGAGATTTCCAGCGCCTGCCATGCCGCCGGCAAGGTACCCTCGCACTGTGTGGTGACCGAGTTCCGTGATGCGCAAGCGCTGGAGCAGGCCGCACGCAGCGCCGCCAGCGCGCTGGGCTACACCCGCATGTGGAGCATCCACCCGGACCAGATTCGCCCCATTCTCAAAGCCTTTTCGCCAGATGAAGCCGAGATCGAGCAGGCCTGCAGCATCGTCTTGGCAGCGCAAGCGCAGCAGTGGGCGCCCATCTCGCTGGCAGGCAAATTGCATGACCGTGCCAGTTACAGGTATTTCTGGCAGCTGCTGGAGCGCGCGCACCAGACGGGGTGTACCCTGCCAAAGGACGTGCGCGGCTTTTTTTCACCTGATGTAGCGCTGGCGGCCCTTTGTGGCGGTCAAGCAGTTTGAGCAACCGTTTCAGTTATCAATGAAGGAGTGATTTATGTTGAAGTCTTACCGTGAACACGTGGCCGAACGCGCCGCCCTGGGTATTCCCCCGCTGCCGTTGTCGGCCAAGCAAACGGGTGAACTGATTGAGCTCTTGAAAGCGCCCCCCGCCGGTGAAGAAGCCACCCTGGTGGACCTGATCACGCACCGCGTTCCTGCCGGTGTGGATGACGCCGCCAAGGTCAAGGCCAGCTACCTGGCTGCTGTGGCCCACGGTACCGAGAAGTGCGCCCTGATCAGCCGCGAACGTGCCACCGAACTGCTGGGCACCATGCTCGGCGGCTACAACATCAGCCCGCTGGTGGATCTGTTGGACGACGCAGCCGTGGCATCCCAGGCTGCCGAAGCCCTGAAGAAAACCCTGCTGATGTTTGACCAGTTCCATGACGTCAAGGAAAAGGCCGACAAGGGCAATAGCTTTGCCAAGGCCGTTCTGCAAAGCTGGGCCGATGCCGAGTGGTTCACCAGCCGCCCCGAAGTGCCCAAGTCCATCACCGTGGCCATCCTCAAGGTCACCGGCGAAACCAATACCGACGACCTGTCTCCTGCGCCCGACGCCTGGAGCCGCCCCGACATTCCGCTGCACGCCCTGGCCATGTTGAAGAACAAGCGCGACGGCATCACCCCGGAAGACGACGGCAAGCGCGGCCCGATCAAATTCATCGAAGACCTGCGCGCCCGTGGCAACCTGGTGGCCTATGTGGGCGACGTGGTCGGCACCGGCTCCAGCCGCAAGTCCGCCACCAACTCGGTGCTGTGGTTCACCGGTGAAGACATTCCCTTTGTTCCCAACAAGCGCTTTGGCGGCGTCTGCCTGGGCAACAAGATTGCCCCGATTTTCTACAACACCATGGAAGATGCAGGCGCGCTGCCCATCGAACTGGACGTGAGCCAGATGAACATGGGCGACGTGGTGGAACTGCGTCCCTTTGAAGGCAAGGCCTTCAAGGACGGCAAGGAAATCGCTTCCTTCCAGGTCAAGAGCGAGGTGCTGTTTGACGAAGTGCGCGCCGGTGGCCGTATCCCCCTGATCATTGGCCGGGGCCTGACCGCCAAGGCCCGCGAAGCTTTGGGTCTGTCAACATCCACCCTGTTCCGTCTTCCGCAAGACCCGGTCGACACCAAGAAGGGTTTTAGCCTGGCGCAGAAGATGGTCGGACGCGCCTGCGGTCTGCCAGAAGGCCAGGGCGTGCGCCCTGGTACCTACTGCGAACCCAAGATGACCTCGGTCGGCTCGCAAGACACCACCGGCCCCATGACCCGCGACGAGCTCAAAGACCTGGCCTGCCTGGGCTTTAGCGCCGACCTGGTGATGCAGTCCTTCTGCCACACCGCTGCCTATCCCAAGCCCGTGGACGTAAAGATGCACCACGAGTTGCCCGACTTCATCAGCACCCGCGGCGGTATCTCCCTGCGCCCGGGTGACGGCGTAATCCACAGCTGGCTCAACCGTCTGCTGCTGCCCGATACGGTGGGCACCGGTGGCGACAGCCACACGCGCTTCCCCATCGGCATCAGCTTCCCCGCCGGCTCCGGCCTGGTGGCCTTTGCGGCGGCCACCGGCGTGATGCCGCTGGACATGCCTGAGAGCGTGTTGGTGCGCTTCAAAGGCACGATGCAAAACGGCGTCACCCTGCGGGATCTGGTGAATGCCATTCCCCTGTACGCCATCAAGGCCGGCATGCTGACCGTGGAGAAGAAGGGCAAGAAGAACATCTTCTCCGGCCGCATCCTGGAAATCGAAGGCTTGCCCGACCTGAAGGTGGAACAGGCCTTTGAGTTGTCCGATGCCTCGGCCGAACGTTCTGCTGCCGGTTGCACCGTGCACCTGAACAAGGAGCCGATCATGGAATACGTCAATAGCAACATCACCATGATGAAGTGGATGATTGCCAACGGTTACTCCGACGCCCGTACGCTGGCGCGCCGCATTGCAGCCCAGCAAGCCTGGCTGAAGGATCCGCAGTTGCTCAAGGGCGATGCCGATGCCGACTACGCCGCCGTGATCGAAATCGACCTGGCCGACATCCATGAACCCATCGTGGCCTGCCCCAATGATCCGGACGATGTGAAGACCCTGTCCGAAGTTGCCGGCGCCAAGATTGATGAAGTGTTCATCGGCAGCTGCATGACCAATATCGGCCACTTCCGTGCCGCCTCCAAGCTCATGGAAGGCAAGCGCGACATTCCGGTCAAGCTCTGGGTGGCACCTCCCACCAAGATGGATGCCAAGCAACTCAGCGATGAAGGCCACTATGGTGTTCTGGGCGCCGCCGGGGCCCGTATGGAAATGCCGGGCTGCAGCCTGTGCATGGGCAACCAGGCGCAGGTGAAGGAGGGTGCCACCGTGTTCTCCACCTCCACCCGCAACTTCCCCAACCGCCTGGGCAAGAACAGCTTTGTCTACCTGGGCTCGGCCGAACTGGCCGCCATCTGCTCCAAGCTGGGTCGTATCCCGACCAAGGAAGAGTATTTGGCTGACATGACGGTTTTGACTGCCGCCAGTGACAAGGTGTACCAGTACCTGAACTTTGACAAGATCAGTGACTACACCGACTCGGCTGCCACGGTGAAGGATGGCGTTGCCGCTTAAGCGGTTTTCGCTTTCCGGCCAAGCCCTGCGGTGCAAGCTGCAGGGCTTTTTTCATGCCCGCACGGTGGGGGCGGTTTACTTTATTTTTCGAACCGACTGAAGGCTGGCGCGGCCCATCACGGGCCCCGGTTAAACTCCAATGCGTCACGTCAAAGTCATAAAAGTGACACGTTTAACTATTGGGAGTCAGCCATGCTGTTTGGAAAGCTTTTGCCCCGAGAGGGCAATTTTTTTGAAATGTTCAACCAGCACGCTGACCGCATCGTGGAGGCTGCCCATGCCTTTTCCAAGCTGGTGGCCAATTACAACGACCTGGATTTGCGCGCCAAATACAACCAGGAAGTGGACGACGCCGAGCGCGCCGCCGACCGTGTGACGCATGACTGCAACAAGGCCATCCACATCACCTTCATCACGCCGATTGACCGGGAGCAGATCCACTCCCTGATCAACACCATGGACGATGTGGCCGACCTGATCCAGGACTCGGCAGAAACCATGGCTTTGTACGATGTACGCCACATGACGGACTCCATCGTGCGCCTGACCGACCTGAGCGTGAAATGCTGCGAGCGCCTGCGCGACGTCGTCAAGCTGCTCGGCCATATTGCCGACCAGGCCACGGCCGAGGCGGCGCTCAAGACCTGCGAAGAAATCGACCGCCTGGAGTCGGATGCCGACCGCGTCATGCGCACCGCCATGAGCCGGCTGTTTCGCGAAGAGCCCGATGTGCGCGAGGTGATCAAGCTCAAGGCGATTTACGAGTTGCTGGAAACCATTACTGCCAAGTGCGAGGACGTGGCCAATGAGATCGAGGGCATCATCCTCGAAAACTCCTGATTCACGAAGCGGACTTCAGGACATGGAACATGTACAGACAGCCCTTTGGGTAGTGGTATTGCTGGTCGCAATGGCCTTTGTGTTTGACTTCATGAATGGTTTTCATGATGCAGCCAACTCCATTGCCACCGTGGTTTCCACCGGCGTTTTAAAGCCTGGCCAGGCCATTTTGTTTGCCGCCTTCTTCAACTTTGTGGCCATCGGCATTTTTCACCTGAGTGTGGCGGCCACGGTGGGCAAGGGCATTGTGCAGCCCGGCGTGGTAGACACGCATGTGGTGTTTGGTGCCCTGCTGGGTGCCATTACCTGGAACGTGATTACCTGGTACTACGGTATTCCCAGCAGTTCTTCGCACGCGTTGATTGGTGGCATTTGTGGTGCGGTGATTGCCAAGACCGGCGTGGACGCCCTGATATCGGCCGGCATCATGAAGACGGTGGCCTTTATCTTCGTGTCGCCCTTGCTGGGCTATGTGCTGGGCTCCCTGATGATGGTGATCGTGGCCTGGACCTTCAGGCGCATGCGACCGTCCAAGATCGACAAATGGTTCCGCCGCCTGCAGCTGATTTCGGCCGGCGCCTACAGCCTGGGTCACGGCGGCAATGACGCGCAGAAAACCATTGGCATCATCTGGATGCTCTTGATCGCTACCGGCTACGTCTCTGCCACCGATGCCTCGCCACCCACCTGGACGATTGTGTGCTGCTACATGGCGATTGGCGCGGGCACCATGTTTGGTGGCTGGCGCATCGTCAAGACCATGGGCCAAAGAATTACCAAGCTCAAACCGGTGGGCGGCTTTTGTGCCGAAACCGGTGGCGCCATTACCCTGTTCCTGGCCACCGCCCTGGGAGTGCCAGTGTCGACCACCCACACCATCACCGGCGCGATTGTGGGCGTGGGATCGACCCAGCGCGCCAGCGCTGTGCGCTGGGGGGTGGCCGGCAATATTGTCTGGGCTTGGGTGCTGACGATTCCGGCCAGCGCCTTTGTGGCGGCAATTGCCTACTGGTTCAGCCTGCAGATTTTTTAAGTTCGGCTGGCTGGGCCACCGCCGGCGGCTCTTCCGCCTGGTATTCAAAGTAGCGCTGGAAGCTGAAGGCAATGCTG
>JAYVNF010000345.1:0-3932 GCA_043758575.1 Rhodoferax sp. | reverse complement strand
CCGGGGTGTGCGCGGCAGGCCCGCCAGGCACCATGGCGGCGGCAGATGCAGAGGCGCTGGAGGGCGCAGGGTCGGTTTTGGCCTTGTCGGTTTTTTGCGTTTGGCGAGCCATCAGCTCGCCCAGCGGGTCGGTCGGGCTGGCCCCACCGGAGCCCTCGCGGATCTTCTCGCTGATCAGCGCTTCCAGCGGGTCCAGCTCCTGCTCGGGGTAGAGGTCAAACACCAGCCGGTGCTGGTAGGCGCCCACCGGCTTGAGGGTGAACACCTGCGGGCGTATGGGCTTTTTCAAGTCCACCACCAGGCGCACCACGTCCGGGCTGAACTGGCCGACGCGGATGCCGGCAATATTCGGGTCCTCGGGCTGCACCTTGGCCACCAGCTCCTTGAGCGTGGGGCTCAGGGTCAGGCCGCCTATGTCTACTGCCAGGCGCGGTGGGTTGCCGATAAAGGTCTGCTGGGCCGTGAGTGCCGCATCGGACTCTATGGTCACGCGCGAGTACTCGGGTGCCGGCCAGACGCGCACGCTCACAATCGTGGCGCCATGCACCAGCTCGGGCAGACCCAGGGTCAGCACAATGCTGCCCAGACCTTCGAGCATGCTGCGCCGTTTCATGCCAGGCCCTGCAGTAGCGCCGCACCCCGTGGCGTGAAGCTGCGCAGCGTGACGCGGCGTGCGGTGTCGTTTTCGGTCTCCAGGGCAATATCCAGATCGGCCTGCGGCAACAGCCCTGCGGCCTTTTGCGGCCACTCCACCAGCTTCAGGCCGGGGCTGGCAAAGATGTCCCTGAAGCCGGCGTCCTCCCATTCCAGCGGGTCGTTGAAGCGGTAGAAGTCGAAGTGCCAGATGGGGCCGGCCGCGGTCTCGTAGGACTCCACAATCGCGTAGGTCGGACTCTTGATGCGCCCGCCCACGCCCAGGGCCTGCAGCAGATGGCGCGCCAGCGTGGTCTTGCCGGCGCCCAGGTCGCCGTGCAGGGTGAGCAGGGCATGGCTCAGCTGCGGCAGCTGCGAAAGCGCCTGGGCAAAGGCTTGCGTGGCGGCCTCATCCGGCCACAACAGGCGCAGGGCGGGCGCAGTTTCTACAATCAGCGGGTAATGATCCACAGCACTCCAAACGATTATGACTTGCTGGCACAGCTGCGCGCCAGCGCTCACAAGCTTGGATTCTCCCAAATTGGCGTGGCCGGTGTGGATTTATCGGCAGCCGAGCCCGGATTGCTGGCCTGGTTGCAACAGGGCTTCCATGGTGACATGCACTATATGGCCAGCCACGGCTTCAAACGCGCCCGCCCGGCCGAGCTGGTGCCGGGCACGCTGAGCGTCATCACGGCGCGCATGGACTACCTTCCACAAGCCACTGCGCCCGACTGGCAGGCCACGGAGTTGCAGCGGCTGCAGCGGCCCACCGAGGGTGTGGTCTCGCTCTACGCCCGCGGCCGCGATTACCACAAGGTCCTGCGCAGCCGTTTGCAAAAACTGGCCGACGCCCTGGCCGAACGGGTGGGCCCGCTGGGACATCGTGTGTTCACCGATTCGGCGCCGGTGCTGGAGGCCGAGCTGGCGGCGCGCAGCGGCCAGGGCTGGCGCGGCAAACACACGCTGGTACTGAACCGCGAGGCCGGCTCGCTGTTTTTTCTGGGCGAAATTTATGTGGACCTGGCGCTGCCCGCCACGCCCGCCGTCACAGGTCACTGCGGCAGCTGCACGGCCTGCATCGATGTCTGTCCGACCCGGGCCATCCTGGGTCCGCACAAGTTGGATGCACGGCGCTGCATTTCGTATCTGACCATTGAGCATGCCGGCAGCATTGCGCCGGAGCTGCGCCCGCTGATGGGCAACCACATCTACGGTTGCGACGATTGCCAGCTGGTCTGCCCCTGGAACAAATACGCCCAGCGCGCCAGCCTGCCGGACTTTGATGCGCGCGCCGGCCTGAGTGGGCAGGACCTGTGTGCCTTGATGGGCTGGAGCGAGGCCGAGTTCCTACAGCGCACCGAGGGCGGCCCGATACGCCGCATAGGCCATGTGCGCTGGCTGCGCAACGTGGCCATCGCCCTGGGCAATGCCTTGAGCGTGCAAACCGATGCCGCGCAGCGCCTGCGCCTGCAAGCCGTGCTGCAAGCCCGCCTGGCGCATGACAGCGAGCTGGTGCGCGAGCATGTGCAATGGGCGCTGGACCAGGCGCAAGCGAACTGAACCTTTTGAAAGACCGGACATGACGCACTACGACCTGCTGGTCATCGACCCGCAAAATGATTTTCTGGACATTGCCGGCGCCCAGTTGCCGGTGCCCGGCGCCAACGCCGATATGCAGCGCCTGGCCGACTGGCTCGTGCGCCATCTGCCTCAGGTGCGCAGCATTACCGTGACGCTGGACTCGCATGCCAGCGTGGGCGTGGAGCGCACCAGCTTCTGGCAGGACGCACAGGGCCTGCCACTGGCGCCCTTTACCCTGGTCACGGCCGCCGATGTGTTGGCCGGAACCTACCGGCCACGCCATGCCGGACAGCGCGAGGAGGTGTTGCGCTACCTGCAGGCACTGGAGGCCAGCGGCCAGCGCCAGCTCGTGGTCTGGCCGGTGCACTGCGTGGTCGGCACCTGGGGCCACAACATCCACAGCGGTCTGGCGCAGGCCCTGGCCGCATGGGAGGCCGACTCCGGCAGCATCTGCAACAAGGTGCTCAAGGGTTTGCATCCACTGACCGAGCAGTACAGCGCCTTCAGGGCCGAGGTGCCGCGCACGGACGATGCGCGCACCCAGCTCAACCAGCCTTTGTTGCAGAAGCTGGCCGCGCCCGGCACCACCTTGCTGGTGGCCGGCGAAGCGCTCAGCCACTGCGTGGCCGCCTCGGTGGACGACATGCTGGCGCAGCTGCCACCCGAGCGTCTGCAGCAGACCGTGCTGCTGGTGGATTGCATGAGCCCGGTGGCGGGTTTTGAAGCGGCGGGGCAGGCCTTTTTGCAGCGGGCACGGGGACGCGGGCTGGGCGTGCTGCAGCTGTCGGAGTTGGGCTAAAGCGGCAACACGCGCAGCACACCCAGCGCAAACGACAGACTGGCCATGCCCAGCAGCGTGGACAGTGTGACCAGCCCAGCCACATAGGCCCCGTCATAGCCCATGCGCGCGGCCAGCACATAGGCGGTGGAGGCGGTGGGCAGGGCGGCGAAGGCCAGCAGCATGGTGGTCTGCAGCTCTGGCAGGCCCCATAGCCGGGCCAGCACCAAGGCTACCAGGGGCAGCACAAAGTGCCGTATGCACAGCAGCGCCGCACCCAGGGCCTTGCCTTTGGAGAGTGCGCCCAGCTGCATGCCGGCACCCGCGGCCATTAGTCCCAGCGCCAGGGCGGAGGCGCCCACGCGGTTGACCGTGGGCTCGGCCCAGCGCGGTATATGCAGGCCCAGCACATTGCTTGCCAGGCCTGCGGCCGTGCCCAGCACCAGCGGATTGCGCAGCAGCTCGCGCCAGAAGCCGCGCTCGGCATGGCGCGCCATGGGCCAGACGGCGGCCATGTTGAAGAGCGGCACACACACACCGATCAGCACCGCCATCTGCAGCAGACCCTGGGGGCCGGCCAGCTTGTCGGCCAGCGCCAGGCCGATAAAGGAGTTGAAGCGAAAAGCAATTTGCGCGCTGGCCGCATGCTGGCGCGGCTCCATGCGGGAGCCCAGCCAGGGCAGATAGGGCAGGGCATAGGCCAGGGCAATGCCGACCAGGCCCAGCGTCCAGCCCGCGCCAATCAGGCTGGAGGCGGCACGCAAGTCGAGCGTGGTCTTGGCGATGGACTGGAACAGCAGCACCGGGAACAGGAAGAAGTACACCAGCGCATCCACCTGCTGCCACACGGTACGGTTCAGGCTGGTGAAGCGGCAGACCAGAAAGCCGCAGAGGATGAGGGCGAAGTCGGGGAAGAGCAGTTGCGCGTAATTCACGC
>JAYVNF010000344.1:0-3954 GCA_043758575.1 Rhodoferax sp. | reverse complement strand
TCTCTACCTGCTGGTTTACTGGCTATAGGCGCTTGCGCAAGGCGGATGAAAAAGGCACCGCTTGCGGTGCCTTTTTTGATTGCCGTGTGGGCCAGCGGTTTACTGCCCGGCGCTGATGCCGGTCGGGTGGATCCAGCCCATTTTCCAGGACAAGAGAATGCACACAAACAGCAGCACCGAAAACCCCACCCGCAGGGCCAATGCGCGCGCCATGCGTTTGGACTTTTCTGGTGCGTCGGCGGCATTGCCACCGCGCAGCATGAAGAACAGGGCAGCGCCCAAACTGGCGATGATGGCTAGAAAGCCGAGTGCAGCAAGGTATGACATGGCAAGGATTATCCCGTGAATGCCAGAACACGCGGGCTGTTGATCACACTGGCGGCTCTGCTGGGCATCGCAGCAACCGTTTCCCTGGGCCGCTGGCAGCTGAGCCGGGCCGCACAAAAAGAAGCGCTGCAGGCCAGCATGGATGCGCAGAGCAGCAAACACCTGGTGGACGTGGCCTTGCTGCTGGCCACGCCGGACCCGAGCACCCTGGTGCACCAGCACGCTTTGCTGCGCGGCCACTGGTTGCAGGAGCAGACGGTCTACCTGGACAACCGCCAAATGCATGAGAAGGTCGGCTTTTTTGTGGTCACGCCCTTGCAGCTGGACGCCAGCAAGGCTGTGGTCCTGGTGCAGCGTGGTTGGGTGCAGCGCAATTTTGTAGAGCGCGCCAAGGTGCCAGTGATTGAAACGCCGAGCGGCACCGTCACCCTCGAGGGCCGCATGGCCACGCCCCCGGGCAAGCTATTCGAGCTGGGTACGCCTTCTGTCAGCGCGATACGGCAAAATCTGGACCTGAAACAGTTCCAGGCGCAAACCCCTCTGACCGTGTTGCCGGTGCTCTTGACGCAAACCGGCCCGCCCAGCGAAGGTCTGGTGCGCGACTGGCCCGCCGTCAATCTGGGCGTGGAAAAGCACTACGGCTATGCCTTGCAGTGGTTTGGCATGGCCGCCCTGATTGCCCTGCTGTACCTCTGGTACCAAGTTCTCAAACCCTATTACCTCCGCACCAAGGACGCCAAGCCCCATGCATAGCGACAGCCCGCAAGACGATGAACCCCTGGGCCTGACGGTTCACTCCATGCCCAGCTCGGCACAGCTTGCCGCCGACCCGGTGGTGCGTACCCGCCTGGGGCGCTGGAAGATGGCGCTGGTGTTGCTGATTTGTGCGGCACCGGTGGTGGCGTCTTATTTCACCTACTACATGGTGCGCCCGGAAGGGCGTCGCAACTACGGCGACCTGATCAATCCGCAGCGCCCCTTGCCGGACCTGAGGGGCACGCTACTGGACGGCAGCAGCATCAACCTGCGCGCACTCAAGGACCAATGGCTGTTGGTCAGCGTGGCCGGTGGCGCCTGTGATGCCGCCTGCGCCAACCACCTGTACTTTCAGCGCCAGCTGCGTGAAGGCCTGGGCAAGAACAAGGACCGTATGGACCGGGTCTGGTTGGTGGACGATGCCGCAGCGGTGCCCGAAGCCTTGCTGGCCGGCCTGCGCGACGCCACCGTGATCCGCGTACCCAAAGACGCGCTGGCGCAGTGGCTGGCGCCACAAACCGGGCGGCAATTGGAAGACCATCTGTACGTGGTGGACCCCATGGGCAACTGGATGATGCGTTTTGCCCCCGGCGTGGATTTGCAAACCGCACCCAAGATCAAGAAAGACCTGGAGCAACTGATGCGCGGCTCCGAAGGCTGGGACCAGGCTGGTCGCCCCTGAACAGCATGTCCGTTCCGCTGTACAACCTGTCGCCGCTGCTGGCCATCATGGGCTTCGGCCTGTTGCTGGCCATGGCGCCGGTGCTCTGGGTGCGCCAGCGCGCCAAGGGCGGCGCTGCGTGGTTGCAGGCACTCACTTTGGTAACCCTGTTCCTGACCATGGACCTGGTGCTGTTCGGTGCCTTTACCCGCCTGAGCGACAGCGGCCTGGGCTGCCCCGACTGGCCCGGCTGTTACGGTGAGGCCAGCCCGCTGGCGGCGCACGCACCCATCAGCGCCGCACAAGCCGCCATGCCCAGCGGTCCGGTGACCGTCTCCAAGGCCTGGGTGGAGATGGTGCACCGCTATCTGGCCACCGGCGTGGGTGCCCTGATTACCCTGCTGATGGTGGCCTCTTGGCTGGAACGGAGGAAGACCGCCATAGCGCGCACCCTGGCCGATTGGCTGCCTACCCTGACCTTTGCCTGGGTCTGCGTGCAAGGCGCCTTTGGTGCACTCACGGTGACCATGAAACTGTTCCCGGCGATCGTCAGCCTGCATTTGCTGGGCGCCTATTTGTTGCTGGCGCTGCTGACCTTGCAGGCCGTGCGGGCAGCTGCTCTGCGTGGCGACACGTCACCAAGCGGATCCCCGTGGCGCCCAAGCTCTGGCCTGCCACCGGCTTCCTTTTGGCTGGCTGCTGCCCTGGCGCTGCTGGTGCTGCAAGCGGCCTCTGGCGCCTGGGTCAGTACCAACTATGCCGTGCTGGCCTGCAGTGAGTTTCCGCTGTGCCAGGGCCAGTGGTGGCCGGCCATGGACTTTGCGCGCGGCTTTGAGCTGTGGCGCCCGCTGGGCGAGAGCGCCGACGGCACGGTGCTGAGTTTCCAGGCCATGACTGCCATCCACGTGGGGCACCGCACCCTGGCAATGTTGACCCTCGGTGTACTGGCTGCGCTGGCCTGGCGCCTGCGCCAAACCCCGTCGCTGAAGACGCAAACCCGCTGGCTGGCCGGGCTGCTGGCCCTGCAACTGGCCACCGGCCTGAGCAATGTGGTGCTGGGCTGGCCCATGGCCGCGGCCATCTTGCATACCGGAGGTGCCGCCGCCCTGATCACCGTGCTGGTGTGGATGCTGGCGCTGCAGCGTGATGCGAAAAAAGACTGAATGACTGAGACCCTATCCATGATCAATATGACGGTGCTGCGCCAGTTCTACGCGCTGACCAAACCTCGCGTGATTCAGCTCATCGTGTTCTGTGCCCTGATCGGCATGGTGCTGGCCGTGCCCGGCCTGCCCAGTGCTGCCGAAGTGGGGCTGGCAGCAATTGCCTGCCTGGGGATTTACCTGGTGGCCGGCGCTGCGGCCGCCTTCAATTGCATCGTCGAAAAAGGCATAGATGCCAAGATGAAGCGCACCTCCTGGCGGCCCACCGCCAGTGGCCAGCTCAGCGACACCCAGACCCTGGTGTTCTCGGCCCTGCTGTGCGTGGCCGGCTCGACCCTGCTCTACGTCTGGGTCAACCTGCTGACCATGTGGCTGACCTTTGCCACCTTTGTCGGCTACGCCGTGGTCTACACCGTAATTTTGAAACCGCTCACCCCGCAAAACATCGTGATCGGCGGCGCCTCCGGTGCCATGCCGCCGGTGCTGGGCTGGGCCGCCATGACCGGCGATGTGGGGCCTGAGGCCATCATCCTGTTTCTGATCATCTTTTTGTGGACGCCGCCGCACTTCTGGGCCCTGGCGCTGTACCGGGTGGAGGACTACCGCAAGTCCGGCCTGCCCATGTTGCCGGTCACCCACGGCAGCGAGTTCACGCGCCTGCACATCCTGCTCTACACCTTTGTGCTGTTTGCCGCCTGCCTGCTGCCCTTTGTCTATGGCATGAGTTCCTGGCTCTACCTGGCCGTAGCCGTGGTGCTGAGCGTGGGCTTTTGCTGGTACGGCTGGAAGCTGCTGCGCAACTATTCGGACGAACTGGCGCGCAAGACCTTCCGCTTTTCCCTGATCCACCTGAGTGCGCTGTTTGCGGCGCTACTATTGGACCACTACCTTCTGTAAAACCAAGACGGCCATGAACAAACGACAAACCCTGCAGCGCCTGACGGCCTGCGCCGTGCTGGCGGGCTCTGGCACTTTCCTGGCGGCCTGTTCCGAATCCAAGCCCAGTTTCAGCTCGGTGGACATCACGGGTGCCGACTATGCCAAGGG
>JAYVNF010000343.1:0-12051 GCA_043758575.1 Rhodoferax sp. | reverse complement strand
TCTGAACGTGGTGCGCGGCCATATCGACACCGATGCCGGCCTCACCGACCTGATCCCGGTGCAAGGCATGCGCAGCTCGCCACATCTGGATTTCGCCGGCGCCATCCGCGCCGCCACTGGCTTTCCCACCTTCCATGCGGCCAAGATCCAGGACGTGACCACGGCGCGCTACGCGATTGAAAGCGGCAAGCTCGACATGGTGGGCATGACGCGCGCCCACATGGCCGACCCGCACATCGTAATCAAGATGATCCAGGGCCGCGAAGACACGATTCGCCCCTGCGTAGGCGCCAACTTCTGCCTGGACCGCATCTACCAGGGCGGCGAAGCCTACTGTTTGCATAACCCGGCAACAGGGCGCGAGCTGACCATGCCGCACACCATCCCCAAGGCCCTGATCAAGCGCAAAGTCGTGGTGGTAGGCGCCGGCCCTGCCGGTGTGGAGGCGGCCCGCGTGGCGGCCGAGCGCGGCCATGAAGTGGTGGTGCTGGAGGCCGCTGCCAAGCCCGGCGGTCAGATCCGCCTCACGGTACAAAGCCACCGGCGGCGCGAGATGATCAGCATCATCGACTGGCGCGTGGCGCGCTGCGAGGAGGCTGGTGTGCAGTTCCACTACAACACCCTGGCCGACAGCACCCGTGTGCTGGCCGAACAGGCCGATGTGGTCATCATCGCCACCGGCGGCCTACCGCACACCGAGGTCCTGGGCCAGGGCAATGAACTGGTGGACAGCACCTGGGACATCATCAGCGGCGCCGTCAAGCCGGGCAAGAACGTGCTGCTGTTTGACGATGCCGGCGACCACGCCGCCCTGCAGGCCGCCGAAGTGATTGGTGCCAGCGGCGCGCACCTGGAGGTGATGACGCCGGACCGCAGCTTTGCCCCCGAGGTCATGGCCATGAACCTGGTGCCCTACATGCGCAGCCTGCAGAAAATGGACGTCACCTTCACCGTCACCTACAGATTGCTGTCGGTGGAGCGCACGGCTGCCGGGCTGATCGCCCATGTAGGCAGCGACTACGGCGGCGTGCACCAGCAGCGCCTGGTGGACCAGGTCATCATCAACCACGGCACGCGTCCGCTGGATGATTTGTACCTGGACTTGAAAGCTGACGCATTGAATGGCGGCGCGGTGGACTATGACGCGCTGATTGCCGGAAAACAGCAGCCCCACAGCACATCTGTGGGCCAGGGCTACCAGCTGTTTCGCATCGGCGATGCGGTATCGGCGCGCAACACCCATGCGGCCATTTACGACGCACTGCGGCTGGTCAAAGATCTGTAGGGGACCGCGGTCTGATGTGCCGGCGCTGGCGGGATCCGATTCGGCTGAGCCTTCGGTTTACGCCAGGTGCACGGTGTTGCGTCCGGCTTCCTTGGCTGCATACAAGGCCAGGTCGGCGCTGCGCAGCAGTTGCTCTGCGTCGGTGGCTACGGTGGGACGGCTCACCGCCACGCCCAGGCTGAGCGTGACATGGCCGAAGGAGGACTGCGCGTGCGCAATCTGAAGCGCCTGCACGGCGCGCCGCAGGCCTTCGGCCATGCGCCGTGCTTCGTCTTCATCGGTGTCGGGTAGCAGGAGCAGAAATTCCTCGCCCCCGTAGCGGGCCGCCAGATCGCTGGCGCGTTTGGCGCAGGCCTGGATGGCGCCAGACACCGCCTGCAGGCAGGCGTCACCGGCAGCGTGCCCATACTGGTCATTGAACTTCTTGAAGTGGTCCAGGTCCATGATGATGACGGCCACTGGCTTGGCCTCGCGCTGGCAGCGCAGCATTTCGCGTGGCAGGGCGACGGCCAGGTAGCGCCGGTTGTACAGATTGGTCAGCGGATCGCGGCTGGCCTGCTCGGACAGGTCTTTGCGCAGGACTTCAATTTCCTGCAGGCTGAGCTGCAGCCGGTCATTGGCGTCCACCAGCGCGCGTTCACGCAATTTCAGTTGCTCGCGGGCGATGCGCAACTGGGCATTGCGGTAGTAAGCGATGAAGCTGACCTCCAGCACATAGGCGGTCAGCCCCACCACACAAAATGCCATCGTGTCCCAGGCCGTGAACGGCTCGAAGCGGTAGCCCCCCAGCACAAAGCCGCACGCGGCACCTACCAGCAGTGCGACCAAGGTCTCCCAGGTGCTGCGCCAGCCCCGGTTGGCGGTGTTGTTGATCAAGGCGGCCAGGACCACAGAGAAGGTCAACCAGTCACCGAAGCGTACGGTGGCGCAAAAGGCGCCCAGCAACAAAGAGTCCAGCAGCAGCGAGTGCATGGCCGTAGCGATGCGGTCGCGCGCGCGCAATGCCAGCCAGTACAGCGCCTGCGGGTAAAACAGCAGCAGGGCAATCAGGTAGGCCCAGGCACCGGTGCCATAGTTCTTGCCATAGCTGTGTACACAGGTGGCGGCGAACAACACGGCAAAGGAGGCCACGCGCATGCGGTAGTGCATGCGCAATAGCCAGAGGCCTTTTTTGTCTGCATCGACCATGTCAGCGCGTCACATCCATCGGCTTCATTCTAGCCACGCCGGCCAGGCGAAAAGCAGCCTGAAGCAGGAATCCTAGGCCGCCCAGTCCAGACCAAAGCGGCCCAGCAGGCCGCCCAGGGCGGCAACGAGTACCAGGCCCAGTGGATGGCAGGCATAGACAATGGCCAGTGTCACGCCACCAAGCACCCCCATGGCGGTGCGCTGCGCGATGGGGGCCGGGAGTTTTTTCAGATCGACCAAGACCAGGTAGGCAACCAGCGCCAGAAACGCCAGCAGTGCGCCCAGGTCCCGGGTGTGCGGCACTTCGCACCAAGGCACGGGCATGAGTGCGAAGACCAGGGCGACGGCACTGATACACAGCGCCGTTCAGACTTCCAGCCAGCGTATGGACATAAGCTGGTACCGCCTTAGCGCTTGGTGGAATGCAGGGGCCTCAGTGCGTAGGGCCCGTCGCCGATGAGGTACAGCGCCAGCAAACCGGCCGCCCACAGGGCCGGGAACTCCCAGCCCCCGCCCTTGCTGTCGGACATCCAGCCATTGGCCCCGTGCACCACCACGATGGTTCCCAGAATTTCCATGAAGAGGGGAATGGCAACCAGGGGGGCATAAATTCCAAGCACCAGGGCCAGGCCGCCCAGGGTTTCCAGGGCCAGGACGGCGTAGGCCACCACCGCAGGTAACCCGAGTGAGGCGAAGTAGCCGACGAAGCCGGGAATGGTGAAGAGAAACACCTTGGCGCCGGCATGGGCCAGAAACAGCAGCCCCAGGCTAAGGCGCAACACGAGGGCTGCATAGGGTGCAGTATGGGTTTTCAGCATGGCGCGCCTCCCAAAGGCTCGGTTGATGTTCTGTATGGTGTTCAGTTGAACAGAAAATAAACCGCTTGGCTAGTAGCGTTTTTGCCGGGTGCCAGCCCTGGCGTGTTGCAGGCCTACTGCAAAAACCCCATGGAACCTTTCTTCTGCCCCGACTTGGGCAGGTCCACCACCCGCACCGTGTCGCGCCGCTCCAGCCGTGCATTGCCAAAGCCGGTCATCAGGGCACGGCGCATGTCGCGCGGCGCCAGCTCGCACAGCTGGTCCAGCACATCGTCCAGCGGCTCGGGGCAAAAATGTTCGCCCCAGCCGTGATCGGCGCGAATGCCCTGGTACATATTGCGGGCGATCTGGCGTGCTGCTTCCAGCGTGGGCGGTTGCACCTCAAACACATTCATGCGGTTGAGAATCGGCTCGGGGATGGCGCGCTCGTCGTTGGCCGTGGTGACCCAGATCACCTGGCTGGCATCAATGGCCACCTCGGCAAATTCATCGGTGAAGTTCTGCGCCGTGTCGTGTTCCAGCAGGCTGTAGAGTGCGCCCAGCGGGTCGTACTGGGCGTCTGCGCTGGCCTTGTCGATCTCATCCACCACGATCACCGGGTTGGCATATTCGCCCTCCACCAGGGCCTCAAAGACCTTGCCCGGTTTGGCACCGCGCCACTGTGAGCTCGAGCCCGAGAGCAGCCAGCCCGCTGTCATGGAGCTCATGGGCACCAGGGTCATGCCGGTGCCCAGGAGGTCGGCCAGTTTTTTGGAGAAATGGGTTTTGCCGATGCCGGGTGGGCCCAACAGCAAAATGGGTGTGACCTCGATACCGTCCGGGCAGTCCTGCGCCAACGCCACATGGCGTTTCACATCATCCAGCACCTCGGTGAAGTTGGGCAGCGTCTGGTAGAGCTCGGCCATGTCCGGCACGCCCGAGGGCTTGACCTGGAAGCGCTGCGGGCCGCGCTCCAGCATGCGCCGGTAGGTGCTGCGCAGGCTGTCGTGCTCATCCTGCTGCAGCTTGGCCAGTTTGCGCTCCACGTCCTCGGGCGCAAAGACGCGGCGCATTTGCGCCACGGGCAGAAGAAACGGTGAAGACAGGGGAACAGAGTCGCGAGATTCCATGATGGCCTCCTGTGCAATGGTTTCCGAGTAAACACGTCACACAACCATTCAAACACAAGCCACCGCCTGTGCGCCGCAAAAAGAGGGGTCTTTACCGGTCTGTTGCTAAAAATCGACCGCCGGGCGAATCGCCGCCGGGTTGACATAGCGCCAGCGGCCCAGCCAGCAGGCGCTGACCAAGGCCACGGCGCAGGTCATGGCCATCACCGCCATGGGGTGTTGCCACAGGCCACCATAGGCATCGAACATGCTGATCTTCATGGCGCGCACCACCCAGGTCAGCGGCAGCCAGGGGCTGATTTCGCTGAACAGCGTGCCACTCAGCTCCACCGGCAAAATGCCGCCCGAGCTGGACAGCTGCACGGCCAGAAAGATCATGGACACCGCCTTGCCGGCATCACCCATCACACGGGTCAGCGCAAGCACGATGCACAAAAAGGTGAAGGACGACAGGGCCAGCGTCAGCGTGAACAGGTCGGGCCGCGCCAGCCGGATATGCAGGCCCCAGACCACCGTGGCATAGACCATGGCCGCCTGCAGCAGCACCACGGCGGTGGGAATCACCATCTTGGCCAGCAGCTTGGCCGGCGCAGAAAAACCTTGGGCGTGTTTGGGCAGCACCCGAACATGGATCAAAAAGGCAGCCACACCGGCGCCCAGCCACAGCGCCGCCGGAATGATGTTGGGGGCAAAGCCGCTGCCGCTGTTGGGCACCGGTGCCAGCACCTCCACCACCGGGCTGACCGATGTGGCCAGGCCCTGGGCGCTGCCATCAGGTTTGTCCACGTTGGAGGGCAGGGAGGTGGCCAGCAAATCCAGTCCGGCGCTCAGGCGTTCCGCACCCTGGCGCGCGGCCTGTGCGCCGTCTGCCAATGCCGTGGTGCCGCTGACCAGCGTATCGGTGCCACGGTCGAGTTCGTCGAGCTGGCTGTCCTCTGGCAGCTTTTGCACCATGGTGCGGATACCTTGGTTCATGGCGCGCACGCCCCCTGTCAACGCCGTCACGCCGGCGCTGAGCTTGTCCGCTCCTTCGCTGAGCGTACTGTGGGCCTCGGTGGCGCTGTGCAGGCCGGTGTCGAGCTGGGTCACACCATCGAGCAAGAGGTCCAGGTTGTCGTTGACCTTGGCCGGCACCAGGATGCTGTCGCGTGCCTGGTCCCTGAAGCTGTTCACGCTGGCGCGTATGGACTGGCTGCCGGCCTGCAGCTCGGTCATGCCTTTGCCGAGTTCGCCGTGGCCTGCGGCCAGTTGCTCGGCACCGGTCTTGAGGCGTTCCAGGTCGCTGTTGCGCGGGTGTTTGGCGTCCAGGGTCTTGAGGCCGCTGCCCAGCTGTTTGACGCCCGCGCTGAGCTGGTCCACACCGTTGTTGACGCGCTGCGAGCCGACCACGGCCTGGCGCGCACCGGTCACCAGGGGTTGCATGCCTTTGCTCAGCTCGTGGGCGCCGCTGCGCAATTGGTCCACACCATCGCGCAGACGCTCCACCCCGCGCTGCGAACCGGCGGCGTTGAGCAGCACCAGCTTCCAGCGCCGCTCGTTCAGGCTCTCGTTGACATCGTGGCCGAGCTCGCGGGCGAAGTTGCGCGCCAGCAGGGCGCTCTCGAAGTTGTTGCCCTCCGAGGTCAGCACCGTGAGCTTGCCGGCGCCGGCTTCGTGGCCGGGGATGGCGTTGGAGCTGAAGTCATGCGGAATGATGAGCGCAAAGGCCAGTGCACCGCTGCGCACGCCCTGGCGTGCGTCGGCCTCGTTGTCAAAGTCCTGGAAGCCAAAGGTCTGGCGGCGGCGCAAGGTGGTGGCCACTTCCCAGCCGGCGTTGAAGACCTGGCCGCGGTATTCCACGCCCTCGTCCATATTGACCAGCCCCACCGGCAGGGTGTGGATGCGCGAGGCCGGGTCCCAGACGCTGGCCAGGTAGATGAAGGTGTAGAGCGCGGGAATGAACACCACCAGCACGGTGGCCGCAATCAGCTTGGGAAAGCGCGCGAAGAATTGCGCCTCCAGGCGCAGCACGAACAGGATTTGGCGGTGCATGGTTTTCATGCGGCGTCCTGCAAAAGGGGCAACAGCCCTGCGTAGCCGGTGTAGCTGGTCATGAAAGCACCCTTATGTCCCTGAGTCAGGCGGCGCTTAAGTGGCCGCAATTTATTGTTGGCCCATTGTCGCTCAGGAAAAACGCCGTACAAAGCGCCGGTCTATCCAGTCCTTGAGCCACCAGACCCAGTGCCCCTCTGCGCTGTAGCGGCCCCAGCTGGCGATGGCATGCTGGCTGCCGCAGGAGATCAGGTTCAAGCTGTGCTGGGGTGGCTGGTGCTCGCGCAAGAGGGCGCCCGCCAATGCTGCCGCCAGGTTGGCCGCCAGCACCGGGCCGGCCCGCACCGCGTACACGCCGCTGCGCGCCAGCAGCCGGTCCACGCGGGAGCTGATGTCCCCTGCGGCAAACAGCTGCGGGTGGCTGGTGGAGCGCTGGCAGGCATCCACTGCCACAAAGCCCTGCGCGTCCAGCGCCAGGCCGCTGTGTTGCAGCCAGGGCGGCGCCTGCGCGCCGGTGGCCAGCACGGGCACATCGCAGGCCAGCGTGGCGCCACTGGCCAGCAGCACGGCACCGGCGCGCAGACCTGCCGCGCTGTCCGGCAGCAGCGTGATTTTTCGCTGCAGCAGCGCCGCCTTGAGGCGCGCTTGCACCGTGGCGCTGTAGCCGGCGCCCAGGGCGGTGTTGCCGCACAGCAGGGTGATGGCGGCGTTGGGCAAATGCTGGCGCATGGCCATGGCCAGCTCCAGGCCGGCGGCACCGGCACCGATGACGGTGATGCGCAGCGCCCGGCTGTGTCCCAGTGCCAGCACCTGCGGCCAGAGCGCGCCAAAGGCTTCGATGGGCCGCAGGAAGAGCGCGTGTTCGCGCGCCCCGGGCAGGGTCTGCTCCAGTTGGATGCGGTCCTGCACCGGGCCGGTGTTGAGGGACAGCCAGTCGTAGTGCAGGGTGCTGCCGTCGTCGAGTTGCACACTTTGCTGGCTGGAATCCAGCCCCACCAGGCTGCGGCGCAACCAGCGTATGCCGCTGCGCCGCACCAGGGATTCGAGTGGAATCATGCAGTCGTCCAGCGCATAGTGGCCGGCCACAAAGCCCGGCACCATGCCCGAGTAGAGCTGGCGTTCGTGCGGTGTGATCAGGGTAATTTGGGCACCGGCCCAGGGCGACTGGGCCATCTGCGCCAGCACCTGCACATGGGCGTGGCCGGCGCCTAGCAGCAGCAGCTGGCGCGCCGGGCCAGTCACCGCAGTGCCTCTGTGCTGGGCGCTGCGGCGCGCGCTTGCTCGGTGCTGCGCACTGCGCTCACCCACGCCGCCAGTCGTGCAGGCGCTGCGCCCAGCGCAGCAGGGCCTCGGGCTGGTGGGCGCGGCGCCACTGGCCGGCAACGTATTTGTTGGCCTCGGCCAGGGTCGGGTAGCTGTGCACCGTGCCCAGAATCTTGCCCAGGCCCAGGCCGTGCTGCATGGCCAGCACGTACTCGGCCAGCAGTTCGCCGGCCTGCGCGCCTGCGATGGTGACGCCCAGGATGCGGTCCTTGCCCGGCACGGTCAGCACCTTCACCCAACCGCGCGCGGCGCTGTCGACAATGGCGCGGTCCAGCTCGGCGATGTCAAAGCGTATGACCTCATAGGCCACGCCCTGTGCCTGGGCTTCGCGTTCGTTCAGGCCGACGCGGGCGATTTCAGGGTCGGTGAAGGTGGCCTGCGGAATCACGCGGTAGTTGACCTTGAAACGCTTGAAGTCACCAAACAGCGCATTTACCGTGGCATACCAGGCCTGGTGGGCCGCCGCATGGGTGAGCTGGTAGGGGCCGGCCACGTCACCGGCGGCATAGATGGTGGGATGCAGGGTTTGCAGATAGGCGTCGGTGGCCACGGTCTTGCCGCTGTCTATGCCCAGCTCCTCCAGGCCATAGCCTGTGAGGCGCGCCGCGCGCCCGACGGCGCACAGCAAGAGGTCAAAGGCCACGCGCACCTCCTGGCCCTGGTGGCGCAGCACCAGTATTTTCTCGCCACCACCACCACCACCATCAACATCACCGTTGCCGCTTCCGTTGCCGTTGCCGTTGCCCGTAGCCGGGCCATCGCTGCTGCCGCGCTCGCAGCGCAGTGCCTCGTGGCCGCACAGCACCCGCACCCCATCCGCCTGCAGCGCGGCTTGGGTCAGTGCCGACACTTCGGCGTCTTCGCGCAGCAACAGGCGCTCGGCCATCTCCACCTGCACCACCTCGGCGCCCAGGCGCGCAAAGGCTTGGGCCAGCTCGCAGCCAATCGGGCCGCCACCCAGCACCACCCAACGCTTTGGCAGCGCGTCCAGCGTGGACAGGTGCGCCCACAGCGTGTCACTGGTCAGATAACCCACCTCGCTCAGGCCGGGCAGATTCGGCACCACTGGCCGGGCGCCGGCGGCAATCACGATGCTGCGGGTGCTCAGGGTTTGCTGGCTGCCATCGGGGCGCGCGATTTCCACCGTCCACGGGCTGGTGATTTTTGCGTAGCCCTGCGCCACGTCCACACCCAGGGCGGTGTAGCGCTCTACGCTGTCATGCGGTGCGATGTCGGCAATCACCTGGTTCACGCGCTGCATCAGGGCCTTGAAGTCAAAGGTCGGCTGGGTGGCGTGCAAGCCGTAGGCCGGCGCCTGGCGCATCTGCTGCGCCAGCTTGGCACTGCGTATCAGGGCCTTGCTGGGCACACAACCAAAGTTGAGGCAATCGCCGCCCATGGCCTGGGCCTCCACCAGCGTTACCTTGGCGCGCACGGCCGCCGCAATATAGGCCGACACCAGGCCTCCGGCACCGGCACCAATCACCACCAGATTGCGGTCGAATGTTTTCGGCTTGTGGCCCCGCCAGCGGGCCTGGACACGCATGCGCTCCAGGCGCTTCCAGAGGGCGCGCACCAGCAATGGAAACGCGCCCAAGAGCGCCAGGGAAGCCAACAGGGCCGGGCTGGCCACGTCGCCCAGGCCGCGCAATGTGGCCAGCTGCAGGCCGGCATTCACGTAAACGGCCGTGCCCACCAGCATGCCCAGCTGGCTGACCCAGTAAAAGGTCCAGCTGCGCAGACTGGTCAAACCCATGCCCAGGTTGATCAGAAAAAATGGCACCACCGGAATCAGGCGCAGGCTGAGCAGGTACAGCGCACCGTCCTTTTGCAGGCCCTGGTTGATGGCCAGCAGCTGCGTGGCAAAGCGCTGTTGCAGCAGGTCGCGCAGCAGCCAGCGCGCCAGCCAGAAGGCCAGGGTAGCGCCCAGACTGGAGGCAAAGGACACCAGCAGCAGGCCCCAGGAAAAGCCAAACACCGCGCCACCGGCCAGCGTCAGCAGGGCCGCACCCGGCAGCGACAGGCCGGCCACCAGCAGGTACAGCAGGAAGTAGGCACCGCGTACCTCCCAAGGGTATTGCGCATACAGCTGTGCAAACGCGCTGTGGCGCTGCTGCAGGTAGGCCAGGTTCAGGTAGCGGTTCAGGCCGAGTACAAAAAACAGCGCCACCGCGCCCACCAGCAGGCCCAGCAAAAGCCAGCGACTGGCCCTCATTGAAAAGACCTCCAGCCCCACCAGATGCGGGTGGCCGTGGTGATGGCGCAGAGCACGGCAAAGCCATAGGCCAGTGGCACAAAGGACTGCGGCCACAGGCACATGGCCATAAAGACGCCCAGGGTCTCGGTGGCCTCGGTCAGGCCGCCCAGAAAATACAGCGATTTGTCCGGCCACACCAGGCTGGCCAGGCCGCGTTTGGCGGCAAAGGCGGCATAGGCCAGAAAGCTGGAGGCCGTGCCCATGAAGGCGGTCAGCAGCACCGCTGCAGCCAAGGCGTTGGTGTTGGGTTGTGCCAGTGCGAAGGCCAGTGGGATGCTGGCGTAAAACAGAAAATCCAGCGCAATGTCCAGAAAGCCGCCGGCGTCCGTCGCCTGGGTTTGGCGCGCCACCGCACCGTCCAGTGCATCACACAGGCGCGACAGCAGAATCAGTGCGGCGCCCGGCAGATAGGCCTGCAGGGCAATCGCCAGTGCGGCGGCGCAGCCGACGGCAAAGCCCAGCAGGGTGATGCTATTGGCGCCTATGCCGGTGCGCACCAGTATCCGGGCGGCAGCGTTGATGGAGGGTCGCAGCAAGGCCGTGGCGAAGCGGTCTAGCATGGCAATGGCGGGTGGACGGAGGAATGCGGCATGTATGGTCCATCGTACCGCGTGCAGCGCGCGCTTCCGAATCCAGGGGCTAGCGAGTCGACCGCCGTGTCAACCGGACTTAAGCCGCCTCGGCCTGCGGCTGCAAGGCATGCAGCGAGGCTAGCAAATCGGCAAAGCGCTCGCCCTGCACCACCACGTGGCTGCGCAGGGCCAGTGCTGCCGCTTCCGCGTCGCCGCTGGTGATGGCCTGCACCACGCTTTGGTGCTCGGTGAAGGACACGCCCATGCGGTTGCGCACGCGCAACTGCAAACGCCGGTAGGGGCGCAGTCGGCGCTGCAGGGCCTGTGCCTGTTCGATCAGAAAGGTGTTGTGGCTGCCGGCATAGATGGCGGCGTGGAAATCTTCGTTGCAATAGAAATAAGCGTCGGAGTCGTCCTGGGCGCGCGCCGCTTCACAGGCCTGGTGCGCCGCCAGCAGCGCCCGTCGCTCGGCCTCCGTCATGCGACGTGCCGCCAGGCGCGCGCACATGGCCTCCAGCTCGGCCATGACTTCAAACATCTCGCTCAGGCGCGTCGGCCCAATGCTGGTGACCACGGCACCCCGGCGTGGGCGGATTTCGATCAGCCCTTCGGCGGCCAGCTGGATCAGGGCTTCGCGCACCGGCGTGCGCGACACACCGTGCTGCTCCACCAGCGTGGCTTCGTCCAGGGCGCTGCCCGGGGGCAGGGCGCCGGTGGCGATCTGCTCTTCTATTTTTTCACGCAGCACGTCGGAAATTTTCATGCCGCCATTGTCCCACCTCCAGCCTCAATGGATTCCTGAATGCACTCAGGGTATTCACCAATAACGTTAAAAAATACAAACAACTACATTAATGTATACATAAGTTGGACATCAACCCGAGGAGACACACCCCATGCAGCGCAGACACCTTCTTCAATCCCTGGGCGGCCTGTCCCTGGCCGGCCTGCCTTTCAACTACGCCCTGGCCCAAAGCGCGACGCTGAAAATCTCCCACCAGTTCCCCGGCGGCACGCTCAAGGAAGGCGACTTCCGGGACCGCCTGGTGCGCCAGTTTGCGGCCGATGTGGAAAAGCGCACCAAGGGTGCGCTCAAATTCGAGATTTATCCCGGCTCCTCGCTGATGAAGACCAATGCCCAGTTCTCCTCCATGCGCAAGGGCGCCTTGGACATGGCGCTGATTCCCCTGTCCTATGCCGGCGGTGAAATCCCCGAGGTCAACATCGGCCTGATGCCCGGCCTGGTGGTGTCCTATGAGCAGGCCTATGGCTGGAAGAGCAAGCCGGTGGGCGCCGAGCTGGACCGCGTACTGCAGGCCAAGGGCATACAGCTCATCAGCTGGATCTGGCAGGCCGGTGGCGTGGCTTCGCGTGGCAAGCCCATCGTGGACCCGGAAGATGCCAAGGGCATGAAGGTGCGCGGCGGTTCGCGCGAGGTCGACATGATCTTGAAGGAAGCCGGTGCCGC
>JAYVNF010000342.1:0-3992 GCA_043758575.1 Rhodoferax sp. | reverse complement strand
TAGCCAGCACCCGGTCCCGGCGGCGCAGGCTGATGAAGTCCAGCACTGCCCAGGCCAGGAAGGCGCCAAACAGCACCACGTGTGCCAAGTTGCCATTGGAAATCAAATGCGCAAAGGCCCAGGTTTTGACCCCCAGCACCATCGGATGGTGCAAGCGTGCCTTGATTGCATTGCCGGGCACATAGGCCGCCACCAGCATCACAAAGGCCAGCACATTCAACAGCGCTGTTGCATGGCGCATGCCGGCCGGCGGCAGCCACAGCTGAACAGGAGCTTCACGGGCTAGGCCAAAACCCCAGACGATCAGGCCCAGTCCGAGCACCGATAGCAGGCTGTAAATACCCTTGAAAGCTCTCTCACCAACACGGGCCACGGCCTGCGTACGCCAACCGTCCGCAACAATGCGCAGCGAATGTACGCCCAAGAAAAGCAACAAACCTAAAACCAGATACGCCATGGTGCTTCCTGCTTGGTGGTGTGGGGGTGACTAGCTGCCGATGACGCGGTTCTTGCCCGCGCGCTTGGCCAGGTACATGGCCTGGTCGGCGCGCCGGATGGCGTCCATGCCCGGCTCGGCCGGTGCCACCTGCGCCACACCGGCACTAAAAGTGATCAACACCTTTTCGGTACCCGCCATGAAAAATTTCTTGGTAAGTTCGCGTTGCAAACGTGTCATGGCTTCGATGCCTTTTTCCATGGCGGTATCGGGCAAGAGAATGACGAACTCCTCGCCACCGTAGCGGGCCAGCGTGTCCTGGGGCCGCATGCATTCACGCGCCACCTGGGCCAGATGGGTCAGGGCCGAATCACCCATGGCGTGGCCCAGAGAATCGTTCAAGGCCTTGAAATTGTCGATATCCAGCAAGGCCACGCTGAGCGGTGTTTCCTTGCGCCTGACGGTGGAAATTTCGCGCTCCAGCGCCTCTTCCAGACCCTTGCGGTTGAGCGCACCGGTCAGCGGATCGTGGCGGGCCTGGGTACTCACCCGGTCCAGCTCCTGGTGCAATTTGACAATCTGGGCCTGGGTATTGGTGGCCTGTGCACGCATGTTTTGCAACTCGTCACGGGCAGACAAGGTATCACGGGCAATATTGCGGGTAGCACCCACCACCTCCTTGAGCACGGGCGCAATCTCGGCCAGGGACTTGGCACTTTCAATTTGGCGTGCACTGCCCTCCAGCATCTCGTGAAAGCTGCCAGTGGACTGCGATATCAGGGACAAGCGGTCAATAAACGCCGCCAGCATCTGGCGCATTTCGTGCTGCGCTTCCAGCGTTTTTTGCTTGGCATCCTTTTGCTTGAATATCACGTCTTTGAGCAGCCGCTCCACCTCGTCCAGCCGGCGCAGGGTCAAGGGCGGCGCAGATGCCAGTTTCAGACTCTCCATCTGCCCGGTGAGCCACTGGTCGTCCACGCTGATTTCGCCAATGTTCTCAAACACCAGTTGCAAAAGCTTGAGCAGAGCCTTCTTGATCTCCGCCTGGTCCTCAGCCGCAAACGACAACCGATGGCTGTAATTCACCAACAACTGCTTGACCTCCACCAAGTCAAATGCCGGTTCCTTGAGAGCCTTGATCAGCTGCCGGCTTTGTTCTACAAAGCGTTCGTCATCACTGCCCAAGGCCGGCTGGGCGTATTCAACCAAACGCCCCATCTGGGCCAGAAAATCCGGCCCCATGGGCAAGGCCGTATCTGCCACAGCCGTTGCCCCAGCGGCCGAGAGCGGCGCTGGTGCCGAACTACCCGCCTCCTGGCTGGTAATGCCGCTAAAACCGGCATAGGCCACAAAAGCGGCACGCACACCGTCCCAATTCATCCGGTCTATAGAGGATTCAAGCAAACCCTTCTGCCTTTGCTGACCGGGTGTCTTGGCTTGCAGGGCCGCTGCAATGCCACGCAGTTCTTGGGCTGGAAAGTGCTCCACCGAGGGAATGCCTGCAATCTCGTTGTAAATCGATTTGTAGTTTCCCGGCGTAGGTGCGAGCTTGCGCGCTGTCAATTGCTTGAGCGTCTCGCGGGCAGTTTCGAAGGATTTTTTTTCACTCATACAACAACGTACCTGCTACAGATTCACCAGCCCATGCACCCGCCGTGCAAACACACGGGGTCTCGAAAAAAGGGATTGCAAGCCCGGCAAACGGCCTGCAAGACCCAAAGAGTATCCGCTGTAAGCCCGGCAAATACCAGCCACCGCGGCAAACAAGGCGACAAAAAGTCAGGGCCAGGACGTTTGCCATGCTGTCAAGATACAAAGCTGTGGGTCACTCTGGCACAAACAATGACTTATCCACAGGCCATCCCGGATCGGAGAAGTTATCCAGTTTCCGGGTACATCCCGAAAGCACACTCACCAACATGGGTTGAGCATCTGTAAGTCCATGATTACATTACCTAAAAGTTGCTTGTCCACATAAAAGGGCAAAGCTCTATCTACTACTACTATTCTTTTTTATAAAAAAGAAGATAAGAAGACAGGATAAGTGCCGCGAAAAAACAAAAATCTTGTTCTTCTTCCGTGCTACTTTGGTGGCCCCGATCAAGTAAGATTCGGCCTCATTCCTTGTGGCCTGAAGGCCCCGTCCTACCCCCCATGTCCGTCAAGCCCAAAGGCCCGTCTCCTAAGCCCAAGCCTGTGCATTTTGAAATCAAGAGCGCCCAGCTGTCCCTGGTCGCCTTGGTGTTGAAATCCAATCGCTGGACCGAGATTGGCGCCGACTTGATCGCGCTGTACGGAGCGGCCGGCGAAAGCCCGGATTTTTTCGAGCAAGACCCGCTGGTACTCGATTTTTCTGGCTTGGCAGCCGATGCCCCGCTGGGTGATATCGCACCCTTGCTGGAGCAACTGCGCCTTTGCCGTCTGCTTCCCCTGGCTTTTCGTGCAGAGCCAGCAGGTTGGACCGCATCCTTGGTGCAATGTGGACTGGTACAGGCACCGCCAGAGCTCGTCAGCAAAGCGCCCAAGACACCGGCACCTGCGCCTGTGCCGGTGCAAGAAGTGGTGCGTGAGGCGCCTGCACCACCCACCATGGTGGTCGACAAGCCGGTCCGGTCGGGCCAGAAAATCTATGCCCGGGGTGCCGACCTGGTGGTTCTGGCCATGGTCAACCAGGGCGGTGAAGTGGTGGCAGACGGTAATATCCACGTCTATGCACCCCTGCGTGGCAAGGCCATGGCAGGTGCGCGCGGCAATACCTCGGCACGCATTTTTTCGCTGTGCCTGGAGCCTGAGCTGATTTCGATTGCCGGGGTCTACCGCACCAGCGAAAGCCCGCTGCCGGCCGATGTGGCCGGCAAACCGGCCCAGGTGCGCCTGAGCAGCGATGGCGGGCAGGACAAGCTGCTGATAGAGCCGCTTAAGAATTGAACCTTCAAACCCATTACACGAAAGAAACTCCCAGCATGGCAAAAATCATTGTGGTGACGTCCGGTAAAGGTGGTGTCGGCAAGACCACCACCAGCGCCAGCTTTGCAACTGGTTTGGCACTGCGCGGCGCCAAGACGGCGGTGATTGATTTTGATGTGGGCCTGCGCAATCTGGACCTGATCATGGGTTGTGAGCGCCGCGTGGTGTACGACCTGATCAATGTCATCCATGGCGAGGCCAATCTGAACCAGGCGTTGATCAAGGACAAGCAGTGTGACAACCTGTTTGTGCTGGCCGCCTCGCAGACCCGTGACAAGGATGCGCTGACCCAGGACGGCGTAGAAAAAGTGCTGACCGACCTGGCTGCCATGGGCTTTGAATACATTGTCTGTGACTCACCAGCGGGCATTGAGACCGGTGCCCTGATGGCCATGCACTTTGCCGACGAGGCGCTGGTGGTGACCAACCCGGAGGTGTCTTCGGTGCGCGATTCGGACCGCATCCTGGGCATGCTGGCCAGCAAGACCAAGCGCGCCATGGAGGGCGGCACGCCGATCAAGGAACACCTGCTGATCACCCGCTACAACCCGGCCCGTGTGGACCAAGGCCAGATGCTTTCGCTCGATGA
>JAYVNF010000341.1:0-4001 GCA_043758575.1 Rhodoferax sp. | reverse complement strand
GCTGGCGCAGGTCGTGGCTGGCCGCGGCCAGAAAGCGCGACTTGGCCTGGCTGGCGGCCTCGGCCTCGTTGCGGCGCCCATGCAACGCCGTCTCAAAGCGGCTGCGCGCATGGTTGAAGGCGGCTGCGATCAACACATAAAAGCCCATGGACAGCAGAAAATGGGTGCGCACCACCGACGAGTACGGGTAGGCGAAGGCAAAGGCCGGTGCGATCAGCGTCAGGCACACGATGTGTATGGCAAAGAAGGCCAGGCTGCAGTACCAGCCACGCCGCTGGCCCTTGATGAAGAAGCACAAGAAGGGCACCGAGTAGACCCAGAACAGGCCGGTGCCCTCCACACCGCCCAGAATGATCAGCGCCGAGGAAATGCACAGCGCCCCCAGCATCAGCAGGGCCTCGGCAGTCTCAATATGCTGTGGCCGCTTGGCCAACAGCGCTGCCGGCACAAAGAACAACAGCAGGCTGAGCAATTCGGCTGCGCCCAGCAATTGGGTGGACGGCGCGGCCAGGTTGAAGGCGGAAAACGCGACGCTGCAGCCAATGCAGATGGTGGCCGTGGAGCGCAGGTGCTGCAGGCGCTCGTCCAGCTCGATCTCGTCCACCAGCTGGGTGCCCAGAGCCTCGACCAGCAGTGCAACAATTCGGCTCATGGGCGGGGCATCTTCATGGGTTGACTTTAAACGTTCTGCAGCGGCAGTTCGGCGCCGAACTTGCTGCGCTTGATGCTGAAGAAGGCTTTGACATTGCGCACATTGGCGTCGCTGGTGAACAGGCGCTGCGCCAAGGCCAGGTAGGCCGGCATGTGGGCGGTGTGCACCACCAGCACCAGGTCTGGCCCGGGCGAGACGCGGTAGCACTGCTGCACCGCCGCCTCCACCAGCACACGCGCCTCGAAACGGCTGAGTTCTTCGTCCCCCTGGCGGTCCAGGGTGATTTCCACAATCGCGCTGAGGCCATGGCCCAGGGCCAGCGCCAGTTTTTCGGGGTTCAGGATAGCGACCTGGCGCTCGATCAGGCCGACTTCGCGCAGGCGCTTGACGCGCCGCAAGCAGGTCGGGGCGGAGGTGTGCACGGCTGCCGCCAGGTCCTGGTTGCTGAGCGAGGCATCGTGCTGCAGCTGATCCAGCAGGGCCAGGTCCATGGTATCTAGTTCAATTTCTTTCATTAAATTGCTAATTTTTTTAATAAATTCCAACACTTGTTTTTCATGAAATTTTCATGCATTTTCAGTTTAATATCAATATTTAATTTTTACGCACCCACCCTACCATACAGGCATCCAACCCCTAGGAGTGTGCGTATGTGTGGCATCGTCGGCGCGGTATCGACCCGCAATATTGTTCCCATTTTGGTTCAGGGCCTGGAGCGCCTGGAGTACCGGGGCTATGACTCCTGCGGCGTGGCCGTCTACGCGCAAGACGGCAAGCCCGGCCTGCGCCGGGCCCGCAGCACCGCCCGTGTGGCCGAGCTGGCCGAACAAGTGGCCAGCACCCACCTGGAAGGCACGCTGGGCATTGCCCACACCCGCTGGGCCACGCATGGCGCGCCGGTGGTGCACAACGCGCACCCGCATTTCAGCCACGGCCCGGGTTCTGACGCAGCGGCCAAGGCCGGCCGCATTGCCCTGGTGCACAACGGCATCATCGAAAACCACGACGAACTGCGCGCAGCGCTGCAGGCCCGGGGCTATGTGTTTGGTAGCCAGACCGACACCGAGGTGATTGCCCACCTGATCGACAGCCTGTACGATGGCGACCTATTCGAGGCCGTCAAAGGTGCCTTGGCGCAGCTGCACGGCGCCTATGCAATTGCCGTGTTCTGTAAGGACGAGCCGCAGCGCCTGGTGGGCGCGCGCGCCGGCTCGCCCTTGATTCTGGGTGTGGGCAAGGACGGCCAGGAGCTGTTTTTGGCCAGCGATGCCATGGCCCTGGCCGGTGTCACCGACCAGATCGTCTACCTGGAAGAAGGCGATCTGATCGACATGCAGCTGGGCAAGTACTGGCTGTTTGACAAGGAGCGTAAAGCCCTGAGCCCGGCGCAGCGTCCGGTCAAAACCGTGCAGGCGCACAGCGGCGCGGCCGAGCTGGGCCCCTACCGCCACTACATGCAAAAGGAAATCTTCGAGCAGCCGCGCGCCATTGCCGACACGCTGGAAGGTGTGGACGGCATCACGCCCGAGCTGTTTGACCAGCAGATGAACCACCAGCCCGGCGCCAATGCGGCGCGCGTGTTTGCGCAAATCGACTCGGTGCTGATCCTGGCCTGCGGCACCAGCTACTACAGCGGCTGCACCGCCAAGTACTGGTTGGAAAGCATTGCCAAGATCCCGACCCAGGTGGAAGTGGCCAGCGAGTACCGCTACCGCGACACCGTGCCCAACCCCAACACCCTGGTGGTGACCATCACCCAGAGCGGCGAAACCGCCGACACCCTGGCCGCCCTGCGCCATGCGCAGTCCCTGGGCATGCAGCACACGCTGACCATCTGCAATGTGGCCACCAGCGCCATGGTGCGCGAATGCAGCCTGGCCTATGTGACGCGTGCCGGCGTGGAGATTGGCGTGGCCAGCACCAAGGCCTTTACCGCCCAACTGGCCGGCCTGTTTTTGCTGACCCTGTGCCTGGCCCAGGCCAAGGGCCGTCTGGATGCGGCCGAAGAGGCCCGCCACCTGAAGGCCATGCGCCACCTGCCCTCGGCCCTGCAAGCGGTGCTGGCGCTGGAGCCCCAGGTCATTGCCTGGGCCGAAGACTTTGCCAAGTGCGAAAACGCCCTCTTCCTGGGCCGCGGCCTGCACTACCCCATCGCCCTGGAGGGTGCCTTGAAACTCAAGGAAATCAGCTACATCCACGCCGAGGCCTATCCCGCCGGCGAGCTCAAGCACGGCCCGCTGGCCCTGGTCACCAGCGCCATGCCGGTGGTCACCGTGGCGCCCAACGACGCGCTGCTGGAAAAGCTCAAAAGCAATATGCACGAGGTGCGCGCCCGCGGCGGTGTGCTCTATGTGCTGGCGGATACGGACACGCGCATCGAAAGCGGCGAAGGCCTGAACGTGATCCGCATGCCCGAGCACTACGGCGAGCTCTCGCCCATGCTGCACGTGGTGCCGCTGCAGCTGCTGGCCTACCACACCGCGTGTGCGCGCGGCACGGATGTGGACAAGCCGCGCAACCTGGCCAAGAGTGTGACGGTGGAATAGGAGGTGCCAGAATCATCCTATTGATATTCTGGACAAATAAAGTCGTAAACATAGACCCTGTATTCATGCGGGTTCGCGGACCGTTGGAATTTGGCGACGTTTTTTTAAAGTCGTAAACACGAGTTTCGAATGCCAGCGAATCCGATTTCGTTGCTGACGAGTTCGCTCTCACAAACCTCTCATGTTTGACGTGTGATTGGACCATCGGCGGCCAGAGCAATCCGATGTTTGTATGTCAAGTCAAGTCAGGTCAGCAGCCAGTCATCACACCTCTTTAATTGAACTTCCTCATGCCGGCGGTTGACAGATGCCGCGCACGTATTCCGCCGCCGTATTTCTCGCGCGCTCTTTGGAGGAAGGTTCTATTACTGAAGTGGAGCCACCATCATTCATCTCACAAAAATTGATGCGACTTGCCTAGTCAAATGCTCGCGAGCGGCATCCAAGGTATCCGCGTTTGTTTTCTTTGACAAATGCTCGCGTGGCTTCTTACCCAGGAAGTAATTGATCCGCTCCATGCTTGCGGGCGAGGGGTGGGGCATACCATGCAGTACACGTGACCCGTCAATAGCTCCACGAGCAGCTAAAAATATCAGGGCTTCAGAAACCTTCGGGCCGAGCGGCAAGAAGTATGCGTTGGGCAGCATTGACGCAGATTTAGGCTTCGTTAATAAATAAACATCTCAATTATGTAGTCTTAATTTTTGGCTGAATGACATAGTTCCAGTCGCCATGAAATCGATTCCTCTGCACGTTCACTTGCTGCATTTCTTCATCACTCACTTTACGCCCTGTTGGATATT
>JAYVNF010000340.1:0-4008 GCA_043758575.1 Rhodoferax sp. | reverse complement strand
TGCAGCATCAGCTCGTCGGACGTGAGGTCGGCGGTCAGGGGCTTGAGTTGATCGGCCTTCTTCAAGGCTTCGCGCACCTGGCGCAGGTTCCAGCCCTCCACCAGGGTGACGCTGCGCAGGGCCTCCTCGCCGCGCACCAGTTTGCTCAGCACATCGCGGGGTGTGGTCCCGCGTTCGAGCTCGTAGCTGCCGGCCTTGATTTGCCGGGCCTGACCCGACAGGCGGAACCACCAGTACAGCAGTGTGGGATTGACCGCCACACCGGCCTGCTGCACCTGCACGGCCACCTCACGCGGACTGGAGCCCGGCTCCACCGACAGGTCAATCGAGGCCGCGGCCAGCTCCAGCGGCTGGTTCAGCCAGGCATAGGCACAAAAGCCCAGGCCCAGGGCAAGGGCCAGCACAACCGCTAAAAATAAACGCACAGCCCTAGGCCCTTAAGGAATACATGGGTCGAATCATAATGGACGCATGAATGACACTCTGAACCCCTACGGCCCGGGCGGCGTTGCCCGGCTCAGCCACCTTGGTGTGATCCGCGTGGAGGGCGAGGATGCCGCCAAGTTTCTGCACGGCCAGCTGACCCAGGACTTCGCTTTGCTGGGGCTGGACCAGGCCCGGCTGGCCGCGTTTTGCTCCGCCAAGGGCCGTATGCAAGCCAGCTTCATAGGCTTCAAACGCGGCGCTACCGACATCCTGTTGGTGTGCAGCCACGACTTGCTGCCCACCACCCTGAAGCGCCTGTCCATGTTTGTGATGCGCGCCAAGGCCAAGCTGAGCGACGCCTCGGATGCTTTTGCCGTGTATGGCGTGATCGGTGCCGCCTTGGCGGACCCTGCTCCTGCCAACGGCGAGGCCTTGGCCTCAGCAGCGGCGCCGGCCCCCTGGAGCCTGCAGCACCTGGGCGCGGCCACGGCCATCACCCTGTACCCGGCCGACGGTGTGGCCCGCCAACTGTGGGTGGCGCCGCTGGACCAGCCCGCACCCGCAGGCCCCAGCCTGGCACTGGACGCCTGGCTCAGGAGCGAAGTGCACAGCGGCGTGGCGATCCTGAGTCAGCCGCTGTTCGAGGCCTTGGTACCGCAGATGCTGAACTACGAATCAGTGGGCGGTGTCAATTTCAAAAAGGGCTGCTACCCGGGCCAGGAGGTGGTGGCGCGCAGCCAGTTTCGCGGCACCCTGAAGCGCCGCGCCTTCGTGGTCCATTGCGAGGCAGCACTGCAGGCCGGGCAAGAACTCTTCAGCCCGGCCGACGCCGAGCAACCGGTGGGGCTGGTGGTGCAGGCCGCCCCGGCCACGCTTGGTGGATGGGACGCGATTGTGTCGCTGCAACTGGCAGCCCTGTCCTCCGGCAGTTTGCACGCAGGTAGCAGCACCGGTGCGGCCCTGCAACTGCTGCCCCTGCCCTACGCGCTGCTGGAGGATATCTAAAAACCCGTTGGCCAGTCCGCCAAACCGCCTTGCTTAGGTTCCATAATGCTGCCAAGTCACACACTGGCAAATTGGCAAAAATAAATGTCCACACACCTCACCAAAGAAGAAGCATTTGAGCGATTGGGTGTCATCACCCGGGAAATGCATGCGGCATTGACGGTGCTGGGCAATAACAATTTGCAGAAAATCGTCCACGAAATTCCCAACGCCCGCGACCGCCTGGCCTATGTGGGCAAGATGACCGAAGACGCCGCCAACAAGGTGCTCAACCTGGTCGATGCCGCCAAGCCTGAGTGCGACGATTTGCAGACCCGGGGCGTGCAACTCAACGAATCACTGACCCGCCTGGCCGCCAACCCGGACATGAAGGTGGAAGTTGCCCGCGGCATGATGCTGACCTGCGGCAAGTTCGCCCAGAGCACTGCCAATTTTGCGGAACAGCAAAGTGCCGTGCTCAGCGACATCATGATGGCCCAGGGCTTCCAGGACCTCTCCGGCCAGGTGATCCAAAAGGTCATCGACATCATTACCCGCACCGAGCTGCAGCTGGTGCAGCTGCTGGTGGACAGCTCGCCCGAACACGGTGAGCCCGCGGCCCACGCCGAAGTGGTGCCAGCCACCGTGGACACGCATGAGCTGACCGGACCGCAAACCGCTGAAAACGCCATGCAGCAAACCGATGTGGACGACCTGCTGGCGTCCCTGGGTTTCTAGTCCCGCGAGGCTTCTCTAGAGGCCGAAAGCGCCCCGCAGCGCACGCGCTGCATCGGCATGGGCTTGTGCTGCCTCTGACAGGGCGCGGCCCATTTTGATGAACTCGTGCACCACACCGCGGTAGATCTCCAGGTCCACGGCCACGCCAGCCATGCGCAGCCGGTCGGCATAGGCTACACCCTCGTCCACCAGCGGATCGCACTCGGCCAGGCCCAACCAGACCGGCGCCACACCTCCCAGGTCGGCCACCTGGCCGTCCGGCCGCAGGCCATCCAGTGGCGCAAAACGCCAGTCATCACGGTCGGCGGCGCTGCGCAGGTAGTGACCAAAAAAGAAGGTGATGTGCGGCTCTTCCAGCACAAAGCCCTTGGCAAAGCGGCGGTGTGAAGCGCTGTCCTGGTGGCCTGCGGTGCCGGGGTAAAACAGCAGCTGCAACGCCAGTTGCAAACCGGCATCGCGGGCCTGGATGGCGCACACCGCCGCCAGGGTGCCGCCGGCACTGTCCCCGCCCACGGCAATGCGGGCCGGGTCCAGCCCAACGCCAGCACCGGCACTGGCCAGCCACTGCAGCACATCCCAGGCATCCTCTTGCGCAGTGGGGAACTTGTGCTCGGGCGCCAGCCGGTAATCCACCGACAGCACGGCACAGCCGGCCAGGTGCGCCAGGCGGCGGCACAGCGCATCGTGGCTGGCAATGCTGCCTATGGTGAAGCCGCCGCCATGCAGGTACATCAGCACTGGCAGCATGGCCCCGGTCGGTGCGTACAGACGCACCGGAATGTCATAGCCGTCGCCCGCGCGCACCGAAAAACTCTCCACCCGCGCCAGCGCCTGGGGCGCGATGTCCAGCACATCGGAACCCATGGCATAGGCCGCGCGCGCCTGCCGCGCCGTCATTGCGTGCAAGGGAATCTGTTGCGCCCGATGCATGCGCTCCAGCACCTTGTGCATGGTGGGCGTCAGCAGGGACTGGGGATTGCGTGGGGGCGTCACCGTGGGGGCGTCATGTATGCGCAGCCCAATCGAACGGGTCTTGCTGCAGCACCATGTCGATGTCCAGCCCCAAGACCACGCCGACCGAGCCGGGGAAGGTCACGGCCAGAGCGCGCTCGTTCATATTGGCCTCCTTGCCCCGGGCGCGCCAGGCCGCCAGGTGGATGACGCCGGCCAGCGGCTCGTAGACATTGTTTTCGAAAGGCGCGTACTGGTGCTCCAACGCATCCACCATGGGCTGCGGGAAATGCCAGAGCTGGGCGAAACCGGCGCTCACAGAGGCATAGGAAAAACCAAAGGTATGGCGCTCCGCCGAGGCCCGGCGCAGGTCCAGCGCACCGTATTTCTCGGACAACAGGGTTGTCTCTTGTGGCATGGCCAGGTGCATGGCGAGCTCACCAAAGGCGTGGATCAGGCCGCAGGTAAAGGCGGCCTGCTGGTTTTGCCGCACCACACCGGCCAGGGAGCGCGAGACGCGCGCCACGTTCAGGCTGTATTCCCAAAAGCGCGGCAGGTTGATGCCGGGCACGGCCTGGAATGAGGCGCTGTTGGCGGCCTCCTGGGCCATGGTGCGCACCAGCGCCAGGTTCAGCAGCGCCAGCGCTTCCGAGACGCTGTTGATCTTGCCGCTGAGCTTGAAAAAGTCGGAGTTGGCCAGGCGCAGCAGGCGCGTGGTCAGGGCCGGATCGGTGCTGATGAGCTGGTTGACCGTTTTGAGATCCACCTCATGGCGGTCCAGCTCACTGAGCAACAGGGCCACCACCTTGGGGATGCTGGGCAGGGTGAACTGCCGGGCCAATAACTCCTTGAGATTCATGCTGGACTGCCTTTGCACACTACGGGGGTCACCATTATGTTCTGTGGTGC
>JAYVNF010000339.1:0-12197 GCA_043758575.1 Rhodoferax sp. | reverse complement strand
TCTTTGTTATCTCCGGCTATTTGATAACCAAATTCATCTCGGGCGATATCGCGCGCAACCGTTTTTCATTCCGTAGGTTTTATGAAAAACGCATACTCAGAATATTTCCGGCCCTGATACTGGTTCTGTTGAGCTGTCTGGCTGCAGGTTATTACACACTGTTGGCACGCGAATACAAGGCCTTGGGTAAACACGTCCTGGGAGGGGCCACGTACATATCCAACTTCTTATTGATGAAAGAGGCGGGGTATTTTGATTCGAGTTCCGAGCTAAAGGCGCTGCTGCACCTGTGGTCGCTGGCGATTGAAGAGCAGTTCTATCTGGTGTGGCCGGTTGTACTGGTGCTGGGTGCGACCACGCGCAGACACGCCTTGAAAGTCATTGGCACTTTGGCGCTTTTGTCTTTCGGACTCTGTTTGTATTTCACCAGGCAATATCCGGAAAATGTCTTTTTCAACCCGCTCACCCGTGCCTGGGAGCTTTTTGTAGGCGCCTTCCTGTCATTCTTGCCGCCGCTGGCAGCCACTGCAAGCGCCCAGACTCCGGCATCAGCCGGCAGCTTGGGAAAGTTTGGAATAAGCCGTTTTACGGCGCCGAACGTCTTGTCCCTCTGCGGTTTGCTGCTGATTGCCGTTTCATCGCTGGTATTTGGCGGTATGGATTTGTTTCCCTATTGGCGCGCACTGTTGCCCTGTGCGGGCGCCAGCCTGATTATTCTTGCCGGCAAAGATGCCGCCATCAACCGCCGGCTGCTGGGTGCGCGCCCAGTGGTTTACATCGGTCTGATTAGCTATCCTCTGTATTTATGGCACTGGCCTGCCCTGTTCTTTGCACGGATGATCAGCAATAACCAGCTCGATCCCGTGATAACCGGGGCTGCTGTTCTGTTTTCCTTGCTGGCGGCAGCCGCTACTTACCATCTGGTGGAAAAAAGGATACGGCATTCCACTGCCAGGTATGTACCTTTGGTATTGTTGCTGACACTGCTGGGGCTGGGCGCTGCGGGTGGACTGGTGTATCGGCTTAAAGGACTGCCGGAGCGCTTTCCTGCCCTGGAACAAAGAGCGAAAAACGTTGGGTCGTTCGAATGGTATGAGCAGGGCTACGACAATACGGCGGCATGCATCCAACTGCTGGATAACAAGTTCCCAGACTATTGCAACATCATGGACCTCAAGCGTCCGGCAACCATTGCACTACTGGGCGACAGCACCGCCAACCACTATTTTCTGGGCTTGGCAGATGAGCTGACCGGAAAGAGCAGCAAGGAAAACCTGGTGGAAATTGGAAAAAGCAGTTGCCCACCTTTGCTGGATATTGAATCTTTCACCAATACCGGACCACAGGCGTGTGATGAAACCATGTCGGACATGCTGGAGTATGTGGACCATGCGCCCAGCATCCATACCGTGATTTTGTCCATGACGGGGGCTACCTATTTCAATGAAACCCGAGCGGCGGCTATGAGCAGTGCCGAATACTTTCGGGTGCGATTGCAATCCAACCCGAAGTTGGATGACCCAGAGCAGATTTTCGCCACGGCCATACGCAAGACCCTGGTGCATTTGCAACGCACCCGGAAACAGGTGATCTTCCTGCTGAGCGTGCCGGCACTGGACTTCTATCCGGAAGATTGCGAAAACATTCGCCCCTTCAGTATCAAGGGCTCCAAGAAAAACAGCTGCGACGTGGACCGTGGCACGATTGACAGGATCAATGCGGACTACCGCAATCTGGTGATCAAGGTACTCAAGGAGTTCCCACAAGTGAAGCTATGGGATCCGTATGGCAGCATCTGTGATGACAAGGTTTGCCACACCTTGCAGGATGGATTGCTGCTGTACCGTGACAAGATCCACCTGGGGTTTTATGGATCACAGTTCATTGGCGAGCGCTTACCGGTGGTCGATCTGATAGGCGACAAAACCAGTCCTTGACGGACCCGCCTGCCGGCGCCTGCGATCCCCGTTGGTAGAATTCGGCTTAGCGCCAATTTGCCCCAGCTTGCGGGCGCTCTACAAATGCAGCTAAAGACGGACCGACCCCAACTCCCGGCCTCGTTGAATGCGACGCCGGGTTTTTTTGTTGGAGGGTTTTGAATGGGAACGAGCTTGGACACGCCACTGATTGCCACTGCGCAAAGCATGCACTTCGCGGAGCCGCTGCCACTGCAGAGTGGTGCCGCCTTGGCGGACTACCGGCTCAGCTACGAGACCTATGGCAGCCTGAATGCCGACAAGTCCAACGCCGTGCTGGTTTGCCATGCACTAAATGCCTCGCACCACGTGGCCGGTGTCTATGTGGGCCAGCCCCACTCCGAAGGCTGGTGGGACAACATGATTGGCCCCGGCAAGGCGCTGGACACCCGGCAGTTCTTTGTCATTTGCGTCAATAACCTGGGCTCCTGTTTTGGCTCCACCGGCCCCATGCACACCAACCCGGCAACTGGCAGGGCCTACGGCACCGATTTCCCGGTGGTGACGGTGGAAGACTGGGTGGACGCCCAGGCGCGGTTGCTGGATAACCTGGGTATCCACAAGCTGGCAGCGGTGATGGGCGGTTCGCTAGGCGGCATGCAGGCCCTGAGCTGGACCCTGCGCTACCCCAAGCGTGTGGGCCACGCCCTGGTAATTGCCAGCGCCCCGAACCTGAACGCCGAAAACATCGCCTTTAACGAAGTGGCGCGCCGCGCCATCGTGACCGACCCGGACTTCCATGGCGGCCACTTCTACGACCACGGCGTAGTCCCCAAACGCGGTCTGCGCATTGCCCGCATGATTGGCCACATCACCTATCTGAGCGACGATGTGATGAACGAGAAGTTCGGCCGCCAGCTGCGCGCCGCCGCGCAGGCCGTCAAGGAGGGGCGTCCCGAAGAGCTGACGCCGTATCTCTTCAGCACCCAGGAGGCCGAATTTCAGATCGAAAGCTATCTGCGCTACCAGGGTGACAAGTTCGCCGAGTACTTTGATGCCAATACCTATTTGCTCATCACCCGGGCGCTGGATTACTTTGACCCGGCGCGCCACTACGGCGGCGATTTGGGCCTGGCGCTGGCCGGCGCGACCTGCAAATTTCTGATCGTCAGCTTCAGCACCGACTGGCGCTTTGCGCCCAAGCGCAGCCGCGAAATCGTCAAGGCCTTGCTGCACAACCAGCGCCAGGTCAGCTATGCCGAGATCGACGCGCCGCACGGCCACGACGCTTTTTTGCTCAACGACCCGCGCTACAAGAACGTGGTGCGCAGCTACTTTGATGGCATTGCCAGGGAGCTCGCACATGAGTGACGCCACCATCCAACACGCCATTGCCGAGCTGGTGCCGCGGGGTGCGCGCGTGCTCGACCTGGGCTGCGGCGACGGCGCCATGCTGGACTATTTGCAACGCGAGCGCGGCTGCAGCGGCTACGGCATCGAGATTGCGGACGCCAACGTGCTGGCCTGCATTGCGCGCGGCGTCAACGTCATCCAGCTCAACCTGGACGAGGGCCTGGCGATTTTCGAGGACGCCTCGTTCGACGTGGTGCTGCAGATCGACACCCTGCAGCACCTGCGCAATGCCGAGGTCATGTTGCGCGAGACCGCTCGCGTCGGGCGCGTGGGCATTGTGGCCTTTCCCAACTTTGCCCACTGGCCCAACCGCCTGAGTGTCTTGCGCGGGCGCATGCCGGTGACCAAACGCCTGCCCTACCAATGGTATGACACGCCCAACATCCGCGTCGGCACCCATGCCGATCTGGGCGACCTGGCAGAGCGCAGTGGCCTGCGCGTGCTGGACCGCTTTGGGCTGCAGGCCGGGCTCGCCGTGCGCTTTGCGCCCAACTGGTTTGCCGGCACCTCGGTCTACAAGCTGGCGCGTTAGGCCCGGGCGCAGCCAGGCCTGAGAGGGGTGGACCGGTGCGGCAGCAGGACATGCCAAGCCAGGGTTCCACCGCTGTGCAGGGCGTGGCATCATGGCTGTGCCTTTTGGACTGATTCCGAGACAGGACACCCCATGAACGCCCGCATCCCCACCCAGACCCTGGACACGCCCCAAGTGCTGCGCGAAGTCAGCAGCGCCTGGGACCACAGCATCGTCGCCGAACTCAGCGACTACATCGCCATTCCGGCCAAGTCACCCCTGTTCGATGCCGACTGGGCCGCCAACGGCCACATCGACCGCGTGGTGCACAACACCGCCAGCTGGATAGCAGCGCAAAAAGTGCCCGGCCTGGTGCTGGAAGTAGTGCGCCTGCCGGGCCAGACACCGGTGTTGTTTTTTGAAGTCGCCGCCACCCGCGGCCAGCAGCCGGGCGAGCAGCCGCAGACCGTGCTGATGTACGGCCACCTGGACAAGCAACCCGAGTTCACCGGTTGGCGCTCGGACCTGGGGCCGTGGAGCCCCAAGTACCTGGAAGGGCGCCTCTACGGCCGGGGCGGAGCCGATGACGGCTACGCCGCCTACGCCGCGATTGCCGCCATCCAGGCCCTCAAGAGCCAAAAAGTGGAACACCCGCGCATTGTCGGCCTGATAGAAACCTGCGAGGAAAGCGGCTCGCCTAATTTGCTGCAGTACATAGACCTGCTGGGTGCTCGGCTGGGCGATGTGGGTCTGGTGATCTGTCTGGACTCGGGCGCCGGCAACTACGACCAGCTTTGGCTCACCAACAGCTTGCGTGGTGTGGCCGGCGGCGTGCTCAAGGTGCAAATCCTCAGCGAGGGCGTGCATTCGGGGGATGCCAGCGGCTTGGTGCCCTCGAGCTTTCGCATCCTGCGCCAGGTGCTGGACCGGCTCGAAGACAGTGCCACCGGGCGCCTGCTGCCGGCGGCCTTTCATTGCGAGGTGCCTGCCGAGCGCCTGGCCCAGGCCAAAGCCACGGCCGCCATACTGGGCGATGCGGTGCACCAGAACTTTCCCTGGGTGTACTACGACTGCGGTGGCGACCAGCGCTTTGCCCTGCCCACCACCACCGACCCGCTGCAAGGCCTGCTCAGCCGCACCTGGGCGCCCACCCTCAGCGTGGTTGGGGTGGACGGTTTTCCCGCCATGAAGGACGCCGGCAATGTGCTGCGGCCCTATACCGCCTTCAAGCTCTCGCTGCGCCTGCCGCCGCTGATCGATGCCGGCAGCGCCGTGCAAGAACTCAAAACCCTGCTGGAAGACAACGCAGCCTACCAGGCCCGCGTCACCTTCGAGCCCGGCGGCCAAGCCACCGGCTGGAACGCACCGGACACCGCACCCTGGTTTGAGCAGGCGCTGGACGCGGCCTCGCAAACCTGCTTCGGTGCGCCCTGCGGCTACATTGGCCAAGGCGGCACGATCCCGCTTATGAATATGCTCTCCAAAGGCTTTCCCAAGGCGCAGATGATGGTCTGCGGCGTGCTCGGGCCCAAGAGCAATGCCCATGGTCCCAACGAATTTCTGGATGTGCCCTACGCTAAAAAGCTCACGGCGGCGGTGGCGCAGGTGATGGCACAGTGCCCTTGAGGGCGCAAGCTGCACAGGGCCGGTAGGCTGCCTAAAGCACCCTGGGCGCGACCAGGCTCAGGCCAGGCGTGCCAGGGCGGTGAGGGCGGCGGTCTCGGCGCGCAGCACGCGTTGACCCAAATGCACCGGCGCAAACCCGGCCGCCACGGCCGCGTTTTCTTCTGCCGGGCTCAGGCCACCTTCGGGGCCGGACAGGAACAGGGCGGGCACCATACCGATATCCAGGTCGTGCAGGGCCTGCGTGCCCCGGCGCAGGGACAGCAGCAATGGCCGAGGGGCATCTGCCTCTTGGGTGTTCAAAGCGGAGAGCCACTGTGTCAGCGTCTTCACGCCATGCACCGTGGGCACGCGGTTGCCGCCACACTGCTCGCAGGCGGCAATGGCCACACTTTGCCAGTGGTCCACCTTTTTGGTGGCACGCTCGGCCGCCAGGCGCAGCACGCTGCGCTCGGTCATCAGCGGCTGGATGCTGGCCACGCCCAGCTCGGCGGCTTTTTCCACCAGCCAGTCCATGCGCTCATTGGCCGGCATGCCCACGGCCAGGTGCACGGCGCGCTGGGCTTCGCGCTCCACCGCCTGGTGCTCGAGCACTTCTACCTGCACCTGGCTGCGCCCCATCA
Source organism: Rhodoferax sp. (assembly GCA_043758575.1). Classification (GTDB taxonomy): domain Bacteria; phylum Pseudomonadota; class Gammaproteobacteria; order Burkholderiales; family Burkholderiaceae_C; genus Allorhodoferax. The sequence continues at coordinate 6,111 of JAYVNF010000339.1, read as the reverse complement.
GCGTCACGCGGGCCTCGAATTCACCACCCGGGCTTGTGCCGGCCCAGCCCGGGCCGTGGTTGAACAGTGTGATGGCATCGCCCGGCTGCAGGCGCAGCACCTGCACATGGCGTGCCGCGCCCGCAGGCAGGTCCAAGAGGTCCCCGGTGTGCAGGGGCGCGGGGCAATAGAAACGTGGCATGGGCTGAGCAGGTGGCGGCGACGTGGCTGGGTGGGCTGTGTGCTTAGAACCTGCCAAACACAAAGGCGGTGGGCACCTCAATGCCCTCTATCGCCTCTACCAGACGCAGCAGCGGCTTGAGCGCCATATAGCGGCTGCAGGTGGAGCGTATGTAGTGGATAAAGCGCGGCGTATCGGCCAGGTACTGGGGCTTGCCATCGCGCAGCGTCAACCGGGCAAAAATACCGGCGATCTTGAGATGGCGTTGCAGTCCCATCCACTCCACGCCCTGGTAAAAAGCGCCAAAGTCATCGCCCACCGGCAGGCCGGCCTTGCGCGCCTTTTGCCAGTAGCGAATCGTCACGTCCAGGCAGAACTCCTCGTCCCAGCTCAAAAAGGCATCGCGCATCAGGCTCGCAATGTCGTAGGTGATGGGGCCGTAGACCGCGTCCTGAAAGTCCAGCACGCCCATGCCCTGTGGCGACAGCATCAGGTTGCGTGGCATGAAGTCGCGGTGCACATAAACACTGGGCCAGCTCAGGTTGTTTTGCAGGATGCGCTCAAAGGCTTCGTCCAGCGTGGCACGCTGTTTTTCATCCAGCACCACCTGGCGGTGCTGCGCCACGTACCACTGGGGAAACAGCTCCAGCTCGCGGTGCAGCAAGGCCTGGTCATAGGCCGGCAACACATCGGGCTTGGAGGCCAGTTGCCACTGCAGCAGCAGGTCCGCCGCTTCCAGGTACTGGTCCAAGGGCGGGGCGGCCTGCAGGTCCATGCCTTGCAACATGGTTTGGCTGCCCAGGTCACTGAGCAACAAAAAACCCTGCGCCTGTTCCCAGGCCAGCACCTCGGGCACGCGCAGGCCGGCCGCCTGCATCAGCCGGTCCACCTGCACGAACGGCTTGCAGTCCTCCTTGTCGGGCGGTGCGTCCATGATCACCAGGCTGCCGCTGGCGCTGGCTATGCGCAGGTAGCGCCTAAAGCTGGCGTCGGCCGAGGCCAACGTCAGGCTTGCGGCTTGCAGCCCGAGATCGGTCGGCAGGCTGGCCAGCCACTGGAAAAAGTGGGACTGGCGCTGCGGGTCTGCCCAAACCACGTTACTGCCGAGCGCCGCAGCAGACAAAGGAAGTGTGGGCGTGGCGGGCGAGGGGGCGTGGGGAGGTAGGCTCATGGATAATCCATTCTACAAAGGCTGAGCCGCTGACCTTCCTCCCTACCGCCCATCACGTGCCAACGCCACCACGCTTCACCGCATTCCTTTCGCACCACCGCGTCTTCCAGCCTCCATGCGTTTAAACCCCTGCGTGTCCTCTGCCGCACCGTACCGCCTGCGCACAGCCGTGCTGCAGTGCCTGGCCCTGTGTGTCAGTCTGGTCGCCAGCCTGGGCGCTCCTGCGGCACAGGCCCAGGACGGCACGCCGCCCGATGCGCTGGCATTGCAGGCCTCGCCGCTGCTGAACGAAACGCTCAGCCCGCAGCAGCGGCGCGAGGCACCGGTGTTTTTACAGGGTGACCGTATCAGCGGCCGTGCCGACCTGGACACCTTGGTGGAGGGCGACGCCGTCATGCGCAAGGCTGACACCGTCATCCACGCCGACCGGCTGGAGTACGACCAGCCCACTGACCAGGCCCGCGCCGTCGGCCATGTGCGCATCAACCGCGCTGGCAATCTGTACGAAGGCCCCCTGCTGGAACTCAAGGTGGAACGCTTTGAAGGCTTCTTTCAGCAACCGGTCTACCACTTCGCCAACAGTGACGCCCATGGCGAGGCCGCGCGGGCCGATTTCCTGGATGAGAACCACACCGTGGTGCTGGACGCCAGCTACACCACCTGCCGGCGCCTGCCCGGCCCGAGCTGGATGCCCGACTGGGTGCTGCGCGCGGCCAGCATCTCGCTGGACAACGACGAGGAAGTGGGCGTGGCCGATGGTGCCTACCTGTACTTCAAGGGCGTGCCCATTCTGCCGGTGCCGGCCATCAGCTTCCCGCTCACGGAAAAACGCAAATCCGGCCTGCTGCCGCTGACCGCCGGCTTTGACAACATCAGCGGCACCACGCTGACCCTGCCCTACTACTGGAACATTGCACCCAACCGCGATGCCACGCTCACCCCCACATTGATGACGGCGCGCGGTGTCGACCTGGGCCTGACTTTTCGCTACCTGGAGCCCGGCTACAGCGGCCGCCTGGTGGCCGACAGCATGCCGGGCGACAAGCTGCGCGACCTGGACCGTTGGGGCCTGGCGTGGACGCACAACGCCAGCATCAGCACCGGCCTGCCCGGCGTGGGGCCGGTGGCACTGGCCCTGAACATCAACCGGGTCAGTGATGACAATTACTGGCGCGACTTCAACAGCTCCGAAGCCTTTCTGACCCAGCGCCTGTTGCCCGGGGACGCGCTGGCCAGCTGGTCCAGCGGCCCGGTCAGCGGCACCGTGCACGTGCTGAAGTGGCAGATCCTGCAGGACCCGACCTCGCCAATCATGCCGCCCTATGACCGGGTGCCGCAAATCACCGCCCACACCGGCCAAAACAATGTGCAGGGTTTCGACTGGTCGCTGGATGGCGACTTCACCCAGTTCGAGGCCGACCGCGCTCTCACCGGCCAACCCAATACCCAGCGCGCGTTTGCGCTGGCGCAGATCAGCCGCCCCTGGCTGGCGCCCCAGGGCTTTATTACGCCCAAACTGCAGCTGCACGCGGCGGCCTACCAGTTCGACGCCCTGCTGGCCGATGGCAGCCAGTCAGCCACCAGCGTGGTGCCCACCTTCAGCCTGGACAGTGGCCTGGTGTTTGAACGCACCAGCGCCCTCTTGGGGCGCAACTATGTGCAGACCCTGGAGCCGCGCGTTTTCTACGTTTACACACCCTACCGCAACCAGAGCAATCTGCCCAATTACGACACCGGTGTGGCCGATTTCAATTTCGCCAGCATTTACACCGAAAACGCCTTTGTCGGCCACGACAAGATTTCCGATAACAACCTGCTGACCCTGGGCCTGTCCACCCGCTTTCTGGACCCCGACAGCGGCAGCCAGTACGCCCGCTTTGGCATTGCCCAGCGCCTGCGCATTGACGAGCAGCAAGTCACCATCAACAGCAGCACCAGTTCTGCCAAGGCCGGTTTGAGCGATGTGCTGCTGGGTGCCGAAGTCAATCTGAACGAACGCTGGACGCTGGACTCCACCACCCAGTACAACCCCTTGACCGACCAGTCGGTGCGGGCCACCGTGGGGGCGCGCTACAACCCGAGTCCCTACCGCGTGGTCAACGCCGCCTACCGTTTCCAGCGCGACGTGAGCGAGCAAGTGGACCTGAGCTGGCAGTGGCCCATCAATGACATATGGGGTGACCGTGGCCACGAACTGGGTGCCGGCCGTGGCCAGGGCGATGGCCGCTACTATGGCCTGGGTCGCCTGAACTACAGCATGGACCAGAGCAAGCTGGTCGACACCCTGTTGGGCGTCGAGTACGATGCGGGCTGCTGGTTGGGCCGCGTGGTGTTTGCCCGTACCCAGACCAGCACCTCCACGGCGGTTGAACGCTGGATCTTCCAGCTGGAGTTTGTGGGTTTCACCCGCATAGGCACGGCAGACCCGCGTGCCACCTTGACCCAAAATATCTCGCGTTACCAAAATTTGCGCGACGCTGGCGCAGCCGGTGCCAGTCGCTTCAGCAATTACGAATAGATGCTTATGAAATTCCGTTTTGGAGCCCTGCTGCTCAGCGCTGTGGCCCTCGTCTGTACCCTTCCTGCGCAGGCCCAGAAGACCGAGTCGGCCGACTACGTGGTCGCACTGGTGAACTCCGAACCGATTACCAACAGCGAGGTGCGTGCCGCCGTGCAACGGGTGACGGCGCAGTTCAAGGCCACCGGCCAACGGGTTCCCGCAGCAGAAGAGATTCGGCAGGGCGTGCTGGAGCGTCTCATCAGCGAACGGGCGCAACTGCAGCTGGCATTCGAATCCGGTATCCGCATCGACGATGCGGCGGTGGACTTGGCCGAGCAAAACCTGGCGCGCCAGAACCAGCTGGACCTGGATGGCCTGCACCAACGCATGGCCAAAGAGGGCCTGAGCCCATCGAACGTGCGCAGCCAATTGCGCGAACAGCTCACCCTGAGCCGCTTGCGCGAACGCGATGTGGACGCGCGCGTGCGCATCAGTGACCAGGACGTGGACCGGGCCCTGGCCGAACAACAAGCCGCCAACACCGACCCGCTGGCGCAGGAAATCAATCTGGCCCAATTGCTGGTGGCGGTGCCAGAAAAAGCCGATGCCAGCCTGGTTTCCCAGTTGCAGGCCCAGGCCCAGGCGCTTTTGGTGCGGGCGCGCCGGGGCGAAGACTTTGCCGCCCTGGTCAAGCAGTATTCGGATGCGGAGCGCAGCAAGGCCGGCGAGTTCGGTTTGCGCCGGGCCGACCGTTACCCCCCTTCTTTTGTGCAAGCCACCCAAAATGTGGCCGTGGGCGCGGTCTCAGAGCTGGTGCGCTCGGGCGCGGGCTTTCACATCCTCAAGGTTTTGGAGCGACGTGCGCCCTCCAGCCTGGTCAAGAGCGTGGAGCAATACCGTGCCCGCCATATTCTGATGCGTACCGGCCCGCAGCTCTCTGCCTTTGAGGTCAGTGGCAGATTGGCGGCCCTGCGCCAGGCCATTGTGTCGGGCAAGACCGACTTTGCCACGGCCGCACGGGAGAACTCGCAGGACGGCAGTGCGGCACAGGGGGGCGACCTGGGTTGGACCTCGCCGGGCCAGTTCGTACCCGAATTCGAAGACGTGATGAAGCAGCTCAAAGAAGGTGAAATCAGCCAGCCCACGGTGTCGCGTTTTGGCGTGCACCTGATCCAGCTCACCGAGCGGCGCCGGGTGGAACTGAGCCCACGCGAGGTGCGCGAACTGGTGCGCACGCAGTTGCGCGAAACTAAGCTGGAGGAGTCCTATGCCGCGTGGGCGCGCGATGTGCGCGAGCGGGCCTATGTGGAGCTGCGCGAGCCGCCCCAATAAGCCATGAAACATATTGCGCGCAAGCGTTTCGGCCAGCACTTCCTTTCTGACGGCGGCATCATCGATGCCATCGTGCAGGCGATTGCCCCCCAGCCCGGCCAGCGAATGGTCGAAATCGGTCCCGGCCTGGCGGCACTGACGCAGCCTTTGGTGGAACGCCTGGGCCACCTCACGGTGATCGAGCTGGACCGCGATCTGGCCCAGCGCCTGCGCAGCCACGGCCAGCTCACGGTGATCGAGTCTGACGTGCTGCGGGTGGACTTCAGCAGCATCGGCGCGCATGCCAGCCAGGCCGCCGGCAAATGGCGGGTGGTGGGCAACTTGCCCTACAACATCTCCACGCCGATTCTGTTTCACCTGCTGGGCTATGTGGACTGCATCGAAGACCAGCACTTCATGCTGCAAAAAGAGGTGATAGACCGCATGGTCGCCAAGCCCAGCACGGCTGCCTATGGCCGCCTGAGTGTGATGCTGCAGTGGCGCTATGCGATGGAGGACGTGCTGTTTGTGCCTCCCGAGAGCTTTGAGCCGCCACCCCGGGTGGACAGCGCTGTGGTTCGCATGGTGCCGCACACAGAACCGGCCGCAGTCGATGTGCGGCTGCTGAGCGAGCTGGTGCAAGTGGCCTTTAGCCAGCGTCGCAAATTGCTGCGCCACACCCTGGGGCGCTGGCTGGCGGAGAAGAACTTTGCCGGTGCCTTTGATGTGCAGCGCCGCGCCGAAGAGGTGCCGGTGGCGCAGTACCTGGAATTGGCGCTGCAAATCGCCGCGTGAGTCAGCTAGCAGGCAACAAAAAGCCCGTCACAAGTACGGGCTTTTTGTTGGAGTGCCGGAGAAGCTTTACGCCGCTGCCAGCCAGTAACCCGCATTGAAAGGGCTGCTCATGCGCAGCGCCAGGGGCGACACATCCAACAACTTGTCGGTTGGCATCTTTTCACCACTCTCGGT
>JAYVNF010000338.1:0-4020 GCA_043758575.1 Rhodoferax sp. | reverse complement strand
GCTCATTGTCTGCGGTGAAATCGATTTGTCGATCGCCGCCATCCTGGCCCTCAGTTCGCTGGCCATGGGTTACAGCATGCGTGCTGGCGCCGGCCCTTGGGGCATTGCAGCAGCAGCCCTGCTCACCGGTGGCGTGGCCGGTGCCATCAATGGCGTGCTGGTGACGCGCTACAAGCTGCCCTCCATCGTGGTGACCATAGGCACGCTCTCGCTGTACCGCGGCCTGGCCCTGGTGGCGCTGGGCGACCAGAGCATCTCGGGCTATCCGGAGGTGTTCTCCACCCTGGGCAATTCGTATCTCGGCGAGGTGGTAGGCCAGCGCTGGCTCATCGTCCCGATCGAGTTCGTGCTGCTGATGCTGTTTGCCATTGCCGTGGGCCTGTTCCTGCACCGCACCACCATGGGCCGGCGCATGTATGCGATTGGTGCCAATCCGGTGACCGCGCGCTTCTCCGGCATTGAGGCCGACCGCTACCGCTTTTTCCTCTTTGTGTTTGCCGGACTGATGGCCGCTGTTGCCGCCATTTTGCTGACCGGGCGCATCGGCAGCACCCGGCCCAACATCGCCATGGGCTGGGAGCTGGACGCCATCACCATGGTGATCCTGGGCGGCGTGGCGATTGAGGGCGGACGCGGCAGCATCGTGGGCACCATGCTGGCCGTGCTGCTGCTGGGTCTGTTCACCTTTGGCATGGGCATGGCCAATGTCACCGGCATCGTGATGTCCATGGTGATTGGCATTTTGCTGATCGTCTCCATGGTCTTGCCGCGTTTGTTGAAGCGCCGGGGAGCACACGCATGAGCGCCACCACAGCCACCAACATGGGCACCGAAAAAATTGCCTTTCGCATGTTTGTGAATGTGGGGCAGGTGGCCGAATACCAGCGCCGCCATGACGCCATCTGGCCTGAACTGAAAGCCTTGCTAACGGAAGCCGGTGTGCGCGACTACAGCATCTACCTGGATGCTGAGCACCACGTGCTCTTCGCTGTGCTGCGTCGCCTGCCAGGGCACCGCATGGACGACTTGCCGCAGCATCCCGTAATGAAGAAATGGTGGGCCTATATGGGTGACATCATGCGCAGCAATGCCGACGGCTCGCCCGTGGTGGAGGCGCTGCCCTGCATGTTCCACATGGATTGAGAGATGGAAACGACGCTGGACCTGACCCTGGTCATCGACATCGGCAAGAGCAACGCCAAGCTGCTGCTGCTGGATGAGGCCGGCAACGTGGTGGAGCGCCACAGCCGCGCCAATGCCAGCGTGACGAGCCCTTTGGGCTACCCGGCGCTGGATGTGCACGGTCTGCAGCAATGGATGCAGCACACGCTGCGCGCCTCCCCCCACGCACTGCGCTGCGGCCATGTGATTGCCTCTACCCATGGCGCGGCCATCGTGGCGCTGGGAGATGGGCAACTGGCCTGGGCGCCGCTGGACTATGAGTTCGAGGACGTGGCACTCGAGGGTGCCGCCCAGACCGCCTTTCTTGCTGCCAGTGGCAGCTTTCGCGAAACCCTGTCGCCCGAGCTGCCCGCCGGCCTGAACGCCGCACGCCAGCTGCACTGGATGCAGCACACCCACCCCGAGGCCTGGCGCCGCACGCGCACCCTGTTGCCCTACGCGCAGTACTGGGCCTGGCTTCTCAGCGGCGTGGCCTGCAGCGAGGTGTCGTCGCTGGGCTGCCACACGCATTTGTGGAACCCGGCTACGGGCAGTTACTTCAGCCTGGCCGTCACCAAGGGCTGGGCCACTATGTTCGCACCCCTGCGCCTGGCCTGGGAGGTCGTGGGGACAGTAGGTGCGGTGAATGCCGGCCAAATGGCTGACGGGCAGGGCGCCGCGCGCGCCGCCGCCTGGGGCCTGAGCCTCGCCTGCCAGGTGCATGTGGGCGTGCACGACAGCAACGCCTGCCTGGCGCGCTATTTCGATCGCAGCGCGCTGCAGGTTGCAGGCGCCGGTGCCGGTGCCGGTGCCAAACCGGCCACGGCTACGCCGGCACTCACCATCGTGTCGTCCGGCACCTGGACCGTGCTGATGGCACCCGGCGCCTCTGCGCACGATCTGGTGGCCGAGCAGGACATGCTGGGCAATGTGGATGTCACGGGCCGCGTCACTCCCACGGCACGCTTCATGGGCGGACGCGAATTCGCCGCCCTGCTGGATGGTGCCGACCCGCAAGCCGCCAGCCTTCAGACCTTGCAGCAACTGGTGCAGCGTCAGACCTTTGCCCTGCCGTGTTTCTCGCCCCAGGGCGGGCCCTTTGCGGGCCGTACGGGTTACATCGAACAAGGCGGCATGCGCTTGCAAGGCGCTGTTGCAAACCATCTGGATGCGGTCGAACGCGCCACGCTGGCCGCCTGCTACTGCGCCCAGGTGACGGCCTGGCTGATCCACTACCTCTGGAAGGACAAGAGCGATGCCCTGCACACCGTGGTGGTGGAAGGGCCGCTGGCGCACAACCCGGTCTACCTGCAGGTGCTCCAAGCCGTGCTGCCGAGCAGCCGCTGCCATGCCAGTGTGGATGCGCTGGAGGGCACGGCGCGCGGCGCCTGGCTGCTGACGCGTTGGGGTCAGGGTTCCGTCCAGGCACAGCTGCAAGCCGTCGAAGAAAGAGAAAGCGCGTCGGCCTGGCTGCTGCACTACCACCGGCAATGGTTGCAAAAGGTAGGCGCAGGTCATTCGCAATAGCGGGAGCCGTAGAATTTCCAGGCATGCTTTACCTGGAAAACAACAACATGAAACTACTGCGCTTCACCATCATCGCGCTGGTTTTTTTTGTCTTCTGGACTTCGGCCTTTGTGTTGCTGGACTTCGCCTGCCACGCATGGCATATCGACGACCCACGCTGGTTGCTGGGGCTGTTCTTTTTGCTGCAGCTGGTCAGTGCGGTCTATCTGGCCTACCGGTTCTCCAAGACAGGGGCTAGCCAAGGGGCGCTGCATGTGAAAGGTTTTGTGTGGCGCCTTCTGGTGCTGCTGCTCGCCGTGCTGGCCTCTGTGGGTTTCATCCTGCTCGTGGCGTTTGCCGTCTTCAGCGAGCGCGGCTAGTTCCTGGCCGTAGCGCACGGGTGTTGGGTGGCAGGCGTCGGCCTAAAATGCCCCATGCCCAGAACCGAAACCTGCCTCTTCCACGGACTGCCCGCAGTCCGCCTGTCCGCTCCGGATGGCACCACCGCCATCGTCACCCTGCATGGCGCCCATGTGGTGTCCTGGAAAACGCCGCAGGGCGTGGAGCGGCTCTACCTCAGCCCCAACACCCGCTTTGAATCGGGCCAGGCCATACGTGGCGGCGTGCCGGTGGTGTTCCCTCAGTTCAACACGCGCGGTGTGCTGCCGCGCCACGGCTTTGCCCGCACCTGCCGTTGGGCCGTGGTGGACGATGGGGTGGAGCAGGGTGCAGCCGCTGATGCGGGTGCAGATGCACAGGCCTGCAGCGTCACCCTGGCCCTGCAAAGCCACAAGGTCATCAAGTCGCTCTGGCCTTACGCGTTTGGCTGCGAGCTGACGGTGTCGCTGCAGCAGGGCCGCCTGGTGCTGACCCTGGCAGTGAGCAACAAGGGTTCCGAGCCTTTCAGCTTCCAGGCAGCTCTGCACACCTACCTGGCCATTGGCAGCATTGACAGCGTGCACCTCTCCGGTCTGGACGGCTGCCAGTTTGAAGACACCACCGAAGCCCAGCCGCTGGTGATGAAAGCCCACAGCGCCCTGCAGCCCTACCAGGCCATAGACCGCATTTACTACGACGCGCCCGCGTCGGTGCAACTGCAGTGCGCCTTGGGTGCGGTGGACCTGCAGCAAAGCGGCTTTTGCGACCTGGTGGTGTGGAACCCGGGTGGCGCAGCGGCCGTGCCGGCGGACCTGCCGCAGGACGGCTTCAAGCACTTTCTGTGTGTGGAGGCAGCCTGCATTGGCAAGCCGGTGCAGTTGCAGGCCGGCCAGGCGTGGAGCGGCACGCAGACGCTGCAACCGCATCCTCATTGAACACGGGCAGGGACCTGCGCGCCTAGCACAGATTGCCCGC
>JAYVNF010000337.1:0-4034 GCA_043758575.1 Rhodoferax sp. | reverse complement strand
GTTGAAGCTGCGGACGCCATTGAGGCGCTCGCTGTGCTGGAGAGCGGACGCCACATCGACCTGCTCGTCACCGACGTCAGCCTGCCCGGCATGAACGGTCGGCAGCTCGCGGAAATCGCCTGCCAACGCGACCCGCGACTGAAGGTGCTGTTCGTGACCGGCTATGCCGAGCAGGCGGCCGCGCGCAATGGATTCTTGGGTGCGCGCATGCACATGATTACCAAGCCGTTTGCGCTCGATGTACTGGGCGAGCTTGTACGCACCATCATCGATGGCGCGCCGGGCGCTAGCCCGGACCGGCGATGATCGCGGCGATGGCTTTCGCGAGCGCCCGCGAATTGCTCCGGCCAGGCGACTCGATGGCGAACTCAGCCACGGCCGCGGTGACGAACGGCGCGCGCTGCAATCCGGGCATCCAGCACCGCCATGCAGCGATGGCGCCTGATGTGAAAGCGTTACGCGCGCTACGGCTGCTGACGCATCAACGGCTCAGGGCACCGTAAACCAGGTCCTGCACCTGTTCCCGGTAGTACTTGCGCAACTCACCCGGCGCCGCAGTGCCGAAGGCCACCACGAGCTGCTCCTTCGGATCACAAAAGAAGCCAGTGCCGTTGGCGCCATTCCAGCTGAATTCGCCGGGGTTGCCGGGCACGGCGGCCAGACCTGGCTGCATCCGCACCGCCACGCCCAGGCCAAAGCCATAGCCGTCGCGGTGCGGCTCGACAGCGGCCACCCGGTTGTTGATGCCGGCGCCCAGGTGGTTGCCGGTCATCAGTTGCACAAAGGCCGGGCTCAGCACCTGCGCACCGTCCAGGCTGCCGCCGTTGAGCAGCATTTGGCCAAAGCGGAGGTAGTCGGCCATGCTGCCGAAGGCGCAGGCACCGGCGCAGTCAAAGCTGGGTGCGCGCTGGATCGCCAGGATGGATTGCGGCTTGCCGTCCAGCGGGTTGTTCGGGAAAGCGCGTGCCACCCGGGCCATTTGCGCTTCAGTCGGGCGGAAGGTGGTGTCGCTCATCTTCAGCGGCATCCACACCGTGTCCGAGAGATGCCCGCCCAGCGACTTGCCAGTGATCTTCTCGACCACTGCACCCAGCACATCAAACGACAGGCCGTATTCAAACACCGTGCCCGGTTGATAAACCAGCGGCAGCTTGGCGATGGCATTGGCAAATTCAGCCGAGGTGCCCATGTTTTGCGCCGCACCGCCGCTAGGCCAAAGCGCTGCGATGGCGCTGTTGCCATCGGGCCGGCCACCGTAGGTGATGCCCGAGGTGTGGCGGAACAGGTCATGGATCAGGATCGGGCGCTTTTGCGGCTCCAGCGAGAACTTGCCGTCAGCGCCGGGCACGCCCACCTGCATCATGCCGAAGGCAGGAAAGTAATCCGTCAGCTTGCTTTGCAAGGGCAGCTTGCCTTGTTCGGTCAAAGCCAGCGCACCGACCGCAGCCTGGATCTTGGTCATCGACGCCAGCTGAAATATCGTGTCGGTCTGCATCGCCACGCCCTTGGCCGCATCGGCCATGCCAAAGGCCTTGAAGTAGACGAGCTTGCCATTGCGCGCAATCGCCACCACCGCACCGGGCACCCGCTGCTTGTCAATCTCACTTTTGAAAAACGCATCGATGTGGGCCAGGCGTTGCGCCGACATGCCCACGCTCTCAGGGGTTGCCGCCGGCAGCGGCTGGGCAACGGCAGATTGAACGGCCGTGGTTTGAATGGCGGCGAGGGCTATCGCCGTGACGATGAACTGCTTGAGCATGTCGGTCTCCGAGGTTTGTTTTTTGAGTTGCCCAATGAGCGTGCCGACTGTACCCGTCCTCTGCGGCCAGACCGCCCCGGTCCACTGCCTTGCCACGAGGGGAGGCGTCGGAGGCGGTCCTTTGCCGCCGCCTTCGGGGCGCTCAGCGGACCATTGCCGCGCCGGCCGCCATCGCCGACAGCTTGGCATAGACGATGTCTTCATCGACCGCGCCAAAACCGGCAAAGGTGCCAATGCCGCAGTCACTGCCGGCGATGACACGCTCAGCACCCACGGTATCGACGAAGCGCTGCAGCCGCTGAGCAACCAGGCGCGGGTGTTCGATGAAGTTGGTGGTGGTGTCGAGCACACCCGGAATCAGCACCTTGTCGGCCGGAATGAGTGCACGCATGTCGCTGATGGTTTCCCACTCATGGCCATGCCGAGGGTTGGCGGTCTCAAACAGCAGGCCCTGCGGCTTGGCCTTCAGCACCGTGGGCAAGATGGTGGCCAGCGGCACGTCCTTGTGGTGCGGGCCCTCGTAGTTGCCCCAGCAGACATGCATGCGCACCCGGTCGGCGGGGATGGCAGCGAGCGCAAAATTGAGCGCCTCGACATGCTGCTCGATGCGCGCCAGGTACGCAGCGTCGTCAAGCTCCTTGAACATCATGTGCCGGCCCAGGCCCAGGTCGGGTGAGTCCAGCTGCAAGATCAGGCCCGCGTCAACGATGGCGTGGTACTCATGGCGCAGCGCCCGCGCCAGCGCCAGCGCTTCAAGGTAAGCGTCGTCGTTGGCATAGTGCTGGTTGGGCTGGAACAAGGCCACCACCCCTGGCGAGGCACTGTTCATGAAGACCTGCCGGGCACCGTGTTTGGCCGCCGCCTTCACATGGGCGATGTCCTTGTGCAGCGGCTCCAGCGTCTTCACGCCAATCGGCCCGATGCAGCAAGGCCGGCGGTAGCTGGGCGTGCCGCCGCTGCCGCTGGCCCGGTTCATGAAGCCCGGAAAGTCAGTCAAGTCGGCCGGCGTGCGGCGCGGGCTGTCGCCGTCGAATCCGGTGAAGCGGTCTTTGATGTAGGTGGCATAGCTGATCTTGCTCATCTCGCCGTCGCTGACGATGTCCACACCGGCGGCCACCTGGCGCGCCACACAAGCGTCTACGGCTGCGGCCATGGTGCTGTCAAACACCGGCTCTGACACCGGCTCTCCGCGTTCGCGGGCGAAGATCAGGTCCACCACGGCCTGGCTGCGCGGCAGGCTGCCAACATAGGTGGTGCGGAGACCGGCGGTAACGGTGCGGTAGGTGGTGGTTGTTGTGCTGGACATGTTGGGGGCTCCGGTCGAGAAGGGACACACGGTCGGCAGGTATTGGATTCAGTGCATGACCGCAGCACCGGGCAAGACGCCTGCATCAGCGGCAGCCTGGCAACGCCACAAGGCTGCGGATTGGCCGCTGGGCGTGCGGTACCCGGTCGCCACGGCCCGCATCACGGCAGGCCGCTGGCTTTCGCGCAGCAGGGCCACCACAAAGCCGCCAAAGCCACCGCCTGTCATGCGGGCGCCGCCCTCGGTGCCAATGTGGTGTTGCAGCAAGGCCACCAAGGCGTCCACGGCAGGCTCGGTGATCTCGAAGTCATCGCGCATGGACTGCTGCGACTGTGCCAGCAGCAGGCCCATCCGGTGTAGATCGCCGTTTTGCAACGCCTGCGCAAAGGCCGTGGTGCGGCGGTTTTCAGTAACCACATGCCGAGCACGCCGGAGCGTGGTGGCGTCCAGTGTTTCGGCGGCTTGCCGCCACGGCAGGGCCTGCAGGTCGGGCACATCCCGCAGCGCTGCCACGCCAAAGTGCTGGGCCGCCGCAGCGCACTGTTGCCGGCGGCCGCTGTAGGCACTGCTGGCCAGCGTGCGCTGTACCCCCGAGTGCACCACCAGCAGCGCATCCTCGGGCGGCAGCGCCACAGCTCGCACAGTGTCTTGGCGGCAATCGATCAGCAAAGCGTGTCCGACCTTACCGGCCGCGCTGGCCAGCATGTCCAGGATGCCGCACGGCGTGCAGACAAACTGGTGTTCAGCTCGCGCTCGGCCATCGCCAGCAGCAGCGGCTACCCGTACTCAGCAAAGTAGGCGCGCTGGTGCCGGTCCTCCAGCAGTGCTTCTTCTGGCAGGTGCTGTGTGGCCGAGACCTGCCCATGCGGGTGCGGGTTGGAACAACCCATTGCTTCGCCCTTGTTCTCAAACACCTGCACCCAGGGCCAATCACGGCCGAGCTCGGTGCTTTGGTGGCACCAGGTGTCG
>JAYVNF010000336.1:0-4041 GCA_043758575.1 Rhodoferax sp. | reverse complement strand
TGCGCGCCGTGGTGCCCGAGCCGCTGCAGCTGACCTCGCCCATCGTCAAATACGAATTCATACGCATGCCCGACTCCACCGGCTTTGGCGACTACACCGAGTCGGGCCAGGTGATACCGGTCAGCTTCGAGGGCCAGGCCGGCGGCTATGTGCACTCCATGTACCTGAATGACGAGGCCCCCATTGCCGGAGGACGCGAGCTCTGGGGCTTTCCCAAAAAGCTGGCCGCACCCAGCCTGGTAGTGGAGAAGGACACCCTGGTGGGCACGCTGGACTACGGCTCGGTGCGCGTGGCCACCGCCACCATGGGCTACAAGCACCGGGCCCTGGATCTGCAGGCCGTGCGCGCAGCCATGCTGGCGCCCAACTACCTGCTCAAGATCATTCCGCATGTGGACGGCAGCGCCCGCATCTGCGAGTTGGTGCGCTACTTTCTGGAGGATGTGCAGGTCAAGGGCGCCTGGAGCGGCCCGGCCGCGCTCGAACTGGCGCAGCACGCGCTGGCGCCGGTGGCCCAGCTGCCGGTGCTGGAAATTCTCTCGGGCACCCACATCGTGGCCGATATCACGCTTGGCATGGGCAGCGTGATCCACGACTACCTGGCCTGATCGATTGCAAAATACATGGCAAGCCAACCCATCCCACTCACCTCAATCCAACCCTACCCAACCTAAAGGAATTTGTATGAAGCTCACAGACAAGGTTTGCATCGTTACTGGCTCGGCCAGCGGCATTGGCAAAGAGATTGCACTCACCTATGCGCGCGAAGGCGCCAAGGTGGTGATTGCCGACCTCTCACTGGACGCGGCGCAGGCCACTGCCGACGCCATCACGCAGGCCGGCGGCAAGGCCATGGCCGTGGCCATGGATGTCACCAACGAGGAGCAGGTCAACGCCGGTGTCGCCGCCGTGGTGGCGGCCTATGGCGGTGTGGATGTGCTGGTCAGCAATGCCGGTATCCAGATCGTGCACCCGATCGAATCCTTCCCGTTTGCGGACTGGAAAAAAATGCTGGCGATTCACCTGGACGGCGCCTTCCTGACCACCCGCGCCTGTATGCCACACATGCAGACCTCCGGGCGGGGTGGCTCCATCATCTACATGGGCTCGGTGCATTCCAAGGAAGCCTCGGTGCTGAAGTCGGCCTATGTCACGGCCAAGCATGGCTTGATGGGGCTGTGCAAAACCGTCTCCAAAGAGGGCGGCAAATTTGGCATCCGCGCCAACGTGATTTGCCCCGGCTTTGTGCGCACGCCGTTGGTGGAAAAACAAATCCCCGAGCAGGCCGCAGCGCTGGGCATCAGCGAGGACGATGTCATCAAGAAGGTCATGCTCAAGGAAACCGTGGACGGCGAATTCACCACCGTGCAGGACGTGGCCGAGGTGGCGCTGCTGTTTGCCAGCTTCCCCTCCAACGCGCTGACCGGCCAGTCCCTGGTGGTCAGCCACGGCTGGTTCATGCAGTAAGCGTCGCCGCCTTGGCGTGGCGCTGGTTGTTGCAGCGCGCGTGGCTGATGGCCAGGTTCTCCAGGTGGCTGCTGCCGCCCTCGCTCAGGGGCTGTATGTGCTCCAGTGTGGCGTCTGCCGGCAGCACGTGCTCACCGCACATCCAGCAGGGCACCACGCCATGCAGCTGGCGCGCCACCGTTTTGTAGATCTTGTCGCGGGTGAGACCCAGCCGGCTCATTTCTTCTGCAGCAGCATGGAGCTGAGCACGCCATCCTTCAACACCAGGTGGTGGTAAATCGCCGCCACCGCGTGCAGGCCAGCCAGCCACATGATGGCGTCGCCCAGGAACTTGTGCACATCGCCCCAGTTGGCCAGCTTGGCAATCGGCAAATTGGCAATCCAGGGCATTTGCTCCACCCGCACGCCGCCCAGCAGGGTCAGCGGATGGGCTTCGGTGCCCAGGGCCAGCAGCGCCGTCAGGGGCAGGGCCAGCAGCAGCGCCCACAGGCCCAGGTGGGCCAGCTTGGAGGCCAGGTGCATCCAGCCGGACAGGCCGAACTGCGGCGCGGCCGGCCGCGCGGCCACCCACAGCAGGCGCAGCACCGTCAGCAGCAAGACAGTCATGCCCAGGGTTTCATGCCAGACAATGTCGCTGCGGCTGGCCGGGTCCACACCCTGGTGCATCAGGCGCCCGAAGCCGCCTGGCCCCAGAATGAAGGCGATAGTGACGACAATGGCGGTGAGCCAATGGAAAGCCCGGCTGAGGGCATCGTAGTGGGAGGGGGTTGCTTGATTCATAAAACTTTTTTGTTGTGAATGCCCCCAGTATGCGATGCCCGCGTTAAGGGAAGATGAAGTTGTTTTTAGGAAATAAGGAACGCCCCCATGGACACCCAGGAGGCCTACAAGGAATTGGGTCTGGAGCCCGGCGCCAGTGACGCGCAGATCAAGGCCACGTGGCGGCGACTGGTGGCGGCCTGGCACCCCGACCGCAACGGCGCAGCCGATGCTGGGCGGCGCATGCAAAGCATCAACAAGGCCTACCAGCACATCCGCCAGCTGCGCGATGGTGACGGCGATGCCGAGGCCAATGCCGCCAGCGACGGCGCCACTGCCGGCAATGCCAGCGCCCAGTCGGACGCAGCTGCTCCCGAGTCTGAGACCGGGCCCGGCACACCGCCGCACGCTACCCACAGCCGCACGGTGCGCCTCACGCTGGAAGAAGCGATATTGGGCTGCACCCGCACGCTGCGCGGGCACTTCAGCCACACCTGCAGCGACTGCCATGGCAAAGGCCAGCGCGTGCTGGCCCAGGCGTGTGCCACCTGCCGCGGCAGCGGCGCCGTGCACAAGGCCGCCCTGTTTGGCTGGATGTGGAACGAAGAGGCCTGCGCCGATTGCGGCGGTGACGGACGCCAGCGTGCGCCCTGTGCGCCCTGTGCTGGCAGTGGTGAATGCGCTGTGGCCTACCGCCGCCAGGTGCGCTTTCCGGCCGGTGTGCGCGCCGGCCATGTGCTGAGCCTGCCAACCTCGCGCCATGGTGCGCTGGAGATTGGGCTGGAGCTGAAAGTAGAGATCGAGCCGCATGCGTTTTTCGTCCTGGATGAAGAGGGCGTGCTGCGCTGTGAGATGCCGGTGAACGGCTACGCCTGGATGGCCGGACGTTGGGTCGATGTGCCCACGCCAGAGGGCATGCAGCAGATGCGCCTGTCCCGCGATGCGCTGGTCTACCGCCTGCGCGGCCAGGGTTTTCCAGCCGTGCCGCGCGGCCCGCGTGGCGACTACCTGGTCAAGGTGCTGCCGGTGTTTCCCACGCAGGAGGACCCCGAGCAGGAAGCGCTTCTGGACCAGCTGATTGCGCGCTCCAGCACCGTGGCCAGCGCGGATGCTTCGCAGCCGCTGGGCCAGTGGCAGCGCCAGATGAAGCGCAGAAAAGCAGCCAAGCCAGGCTAGGCCAGCCAGCGCCCCGACTGCGGGCAAACGCTGCCCGGCGCGCCACCCTGCCAGACCTGCTCCTGCGTGAGCGTGGCGGCCGTGGCCGGGTCGGTGTCAAAGGCAATGCCCAGCGCCTGTGCCAGCGCCGCATCCTCGATCGGGAGTTCCCAGGTCAGGAAGACTTGGCAGCGCTCCTGCGCAGCACCGCAGAAGTCGGACGCATCAAAGTCCTGGCGACCGCGTGGCACCAGGGCGTGGGGCTGGCCGGTGTCAAACACCATCACCGTGCCCCGCACCACGGGGATGCGCTGCCCACTGGCCGGGAAGTGCACGTCCAGGCCCTGGTCTTCGGTCAGAAAGAGATTGCAAAAGGCGGCCGCGCCGTACTGGGCGCCGTCGTGGTGGTAGCGTGCGCCCCGGCTGGCCATCAGGGCCACCTCGCTTGCGGCCAGCAGATCCTGCAGGCCCTGGGCACGCGTCCAGTCGGCCACGGCTTGTACGCAGTGCCGGTAGTCCGGCCAGCGCATGCGCGCGCGCGCCAGCGGCAAGGGCTGCACATCACCGGGCTCCAGCCCCATGTGCACGCTGGTCTCGCGCTGCCAGTCGGCCAGCAGCCGGTGTGACGGCGCGGGCACGTCCAGCGTGCCGGTCAGCACC
>JAYVNF010000335.1:0-4057 GCA_043758575.1 Rhodoferax sp. | reverse complement strand
GCTGCAGTCCACCAAAGCGCCGACCTGGATCGGCTTCGAAATTCGCCACGCTTGGGCCTACTTCAGGCGCCCCAACCGGTCCTTGGCCGCATTGGCCGCGTCGGTGGTTGGATAGATGGATATCAGGTCTTCCAGCGTTCTGCGCGCGGCCCTGGTGTCTTTGCCTTCGACCTGGCAATTGGCAATCGTCAGCATGGCCTCGGGCGCGTGCATATGGGTGGGTGCCAACGCGATCAGGCTTTTGAAATTCACCACCGCGCTTTTGCAATCCTTGTTGGCGTACTGTGCATTGCCCAGCCAGAACAAGGCAGAGGCGCGGTAGCCGGTCTGCGGATTGCGGTTCAGAAAATCGACAAAGCCGTTGCTGGCAGCAGCAAAGTCACCTTTGCGAAAGGTCGCCAGGTTGATATCGTATTCACGCTTTTCGGCTGGATCGGCCAGAAATTCCTTGCCATCCACCGTCACCGGCAGCGGCTCGAAGCGGCGCAGTCTCTCGTCCAGTGAGACACTGGCGTCCTTCTGCTTGCGCTGGTATTCCGACAGGTCACGTGCCAACTGTTCGTTTTGGCCGCGCAACTTCGCCAGCTCGGCCCGTGTGGCCTCCAACTGGTTTTGCAAATCCAGAATGCCGCGGCGCAGCTGGGCCGACTCTTCGGAGGCACGCTGCACTTCTTCGCTGATCTTGCGGTCGGTCTCGCCCTTGTCCTGCTTCACCGCATCGATGCGCTGGCGCAGATCCAGAATGGCCCGCCTGGCCTCTTCATCGTCAAACAGGCCAGCGGATGCGGAACCCGCAGCCACCAGCAGACAGACCGCAGCAATGCCGCGCAGGGAAAAGGGCCGCAACACCATGTTCAAGGCACTCAACGGTAAGAGATTTCAGCGCGGCGGTTTTTCTCCATCGCCGCCTCGGTGCCGCCCTGGACTGCGGGCTTCTCTTTGCCAAAGCTCACGGCCTCCAGCTGGTTCTCGCCCACGCCCAACAGGCTCAAGGCTTTGCGCACCGCTTCGGCACGCTTCTGGCCCAGCGCCAGGTTGTACTCGCGCCCACCGCGTTCGTCGGTGTGGCCTTCGATCATCACCTTGCGGGCCTTGTCGGCACGGATGTATTTGGCATGCGCTTCGATCACGGCCTGGAACTCGGGGCGGATGGCAAAGCTGTCGTAGTCAAAATAAACCACGCGGTTGCTGGCCTGCATGGCCGCATCCTGGCCATTTTTGGACAGGTCTACCGAGGCCACTGCGCTCTTGCCCACCGCCGTGCCGTTGGCACCCTTGTTGGCGTCTGCAGCAGCAGACGAGGTGGAAGAGCGGTCTTCCACGGGAACGTTGTCCAGCTTCACCGCAGAACCACAGGCACTCAGCATTGCCACCAAACCGACTACGACCAATGTATGTTTCATTCCAAACTCCTTAAATACAAATAACTACTTCTGAAAGGGGCCCCAATTGGGCTCCCGAATATCACCGGTTTGACCGGCCAGACGCGCCTTGATTTTTCCATCCAGTGTGGTGGTCATCAGCGCTTCCTTGCCTTGTTGCTGGGTCGCATAAATCAGCATTTTGCTATTGGGCGAAAAGCTGGGGCGTTCATCGGCAATGGTATCCGTGATGGCAGTGGCGTTTCCGGAGGACAACGACATGACATGCAATTTGAACGCACCGCTTACCCGCGACACATAGGCCAGCCAGCGGCCATCGGGGCTGAGCGCCGGGGAGATGTTGTAGGTCCCGGTAAAGGTAACCCGCTCCGGATTGCCCCCGGCCACTGGCACCCGGTAGATTTGCGGCGAACCACCCCGGTCACTGACGAAGTAAATGGTTTTGCCATCGGCAGTAAATACCGGCTCGGTATCAATGGAGGACGACTGGGCAATGCGCCGGGGTTGCGAGCCGGCCGCCGTCACGTCCAGCAGGTTGAGTTGCGAACCACCATCGCGGCTGAGTGTCAGCGCCAGGGTCTTGCCATCGGGCGACCAGGCCGGCGCGCTGTTGGACCCCTTGAAGTTGGCCACCAGGTGGCGCTTGCCCGTGGCCACCTCGTGCACGTAAATGGTGGGCTTGCGTGCCTCAAAGGATACGTAGGCCAACTGGCTGCCATTGGGCGACCAGGCGGGGGAAATAATCGGCTCTGACCTGGCGAGCGCGCTTTGTGGGCTTTCACCATCGGCATCAGCCACCCACAGATTGAAGCTGGAGCCCTTCTTGGTCACATAGGCGATACGGGTGGAGAAAATACCTTTGTCGCCGGTGAGTTTCTCGTACACATAGTCGGCCACTTCGTGGGCGGCCACACGCAGGTCCGCCTGGAAGACAGCCTTGCTCTGCGCCCCCAGGTCCTGGCCCCGCACCACATCCCAGAGGTGCATGCGCACATCAAAGCGGCCATCGGCCAAGCGCGTGACACTGCCCGTCAGCAGGGCATCGGCATTTTTTTGGCGCCAGCTGGAAAAGTCCGGGCGGGAGCTGTCATCCAGGTTGCTGCCGGCGGTGTCCACACCACGGAACTGGCCGCTGCGCTCCAGATCGGCCTGCACCAGGGCCGAGATTTTTTGGCTGGTTGCGTCCTCGCCACGAAAGGCTGCAATGGCCACCGGAATCTGGGTCAGACCGACTCCGGAGACTTCGACCCGGAACTGGGCCCAGGCGCTGGCTTGCAGCAATACAAGAAACAAGAGGGAGAAGATTTTTTTCATTGTGCTGGATTATCCCCATCTGTGAATGACAACATCTTTTGCGGTTCTGCTTTCCCGGTAACCAATTGTTGGCAGCACCTGCTGGCTTTGCATGCGCTCTCTGACAGTGGTCACATTTTTGGACTCAGCCGTGCGGCTGGCCTGCGCATGCCAGAGGTGGTAGACCTCGGTGGCAGCAAAGCCGTTTTTGCGCTTTATACCGGCGTTGTGTAAACGCAGGACGAAGTCTGCGTCCTCGTGGCCCCAGCCGACAAAGGATTCGTCAAATCCGTCCACGGTCTCATAGTCCTGGCGCCAAACACCCATATTGCAGCTGCGTATGCCTTTCCAGACAAATCCGGTTTGCCGGCGCAGGGCCAGGTCGGGCAAGCGCAGCAGGCCCGTCAGTTTGCTGGCACCCCCCGAGAGCCGTTGGCCCAGCCAAAAGGCCAGCCCTTGGCCCTGCAGCTGTGTGCGGCCCTGCAACACGGCCTGGCTGAGCTGCTGCGAGAGCATGACACGGCTGCCATTGACCATGTAGCCGGGCTCCATCAGCAAACGGTGGCGGCGCACGAAATCGGTCTCGGGTACGCAGTCGCCATCCAGCAGCACGATGTAGCGGCCTGCGGCAGCGGCCACGCCCAGGTTGCGCACCCGCGAGGCCGTGAAGCCGCTATCGGGATGCCAGACATGGGTGAGCGCCAGACCCAGTCGCTGTGCCCCCGCCCGCATGGCGTCCTGGTGGGCTTGGGTAGAGCCGTCGTCGGCCACCAGCACCTCAAAGCCTGGATCGTCCTGAACGGCAAGCGCTGCCAGAACAGGCAGCAGGGCGTCGCTGCGGTTATAGGTGGTGATGACCACCGAGATCAAATCGACTGAGGGCATTTTGGAATAGACTCGGGCACCGTGCGTCGCCTCTGAAAAGGCTGGATGCTCTTAACGATTTTTGATGGTATCACCTTCAATGCCCCTGGTTTCCATCTACATCATCGCCTATAACGAAGCGGAAAAAGTTCGCGCCACCATCGCCAGCGCAAGCTGGGCCGACGAGATCATTGTGGTGGACTCCTGGAGCACCGACGGAACCGCAGATATTGCCACTGCCATGGGTGCACGCGTGGTGCAGGTGGACTTCAAAGGCTTTGGTGATTTGCGCAACCAGGCGATTGCAGCCTGCAGCCACGCGTGGATCTTCAGCCTGGATGCCGATGAGCGCTGCACGCCTGAGGCGGCCGCAGAAATCCAGGCCATTATCAATGACCCACAGGCCCTGGATGTGTACTGGACGCCCCGGCGCAACTACTTCATGGGCAAGTGGATCAAGCACTCGGGCTGGTACCCCAATTACCGCCAACCGCAGCTGTTTCGCAAGGGCGCGATGG
>JAYVNF010000334.1:0-4061 GCA_043758575.1 Rhodoferax sp. | reverse complement strand
GCCTGCGCCAGGGCGCGTATGCCTTCTTCGGCCATCAGGTCCATCACCGGGTTGCTGTCTTGCGCGTACAGGCCCTCGGCGGCATGGGCAATCGCATTCATGCCGCTGCTCACGCTCATGGCCACCGGCAAGGTGAGGGTCAGGTCGGGGTCGTAAATCACGGTGCGGGGCAACACGCGCGGATCGCGCCCGGTCTTCTTCAGGCCGGCTTCGGTGATGCCGTAGATGGGGGTCATTTCACTGCCCGCATAGGTCGTCGGTATGGCCACGATGGGCAGGCCGGACTCCAGCGCAATCGCCTTGCCCAGGCCGGTGGTGGAGCCGCCGCCAATGGCAATGGCGCAGTCCGCCCCTAACCGGCGCGCCGCATCGCGCGCATCGCGTGCGGTCTCCACCGGCACATGCATGACGGCGTGGGGGAAGATGCCCACCGCGCGCGCGCCCAGGCGGTCGGCCACCATCTGGGCCTGGTGGGCCTGCTCGGGGGTGGACAGCACCAGGCTGCGCTTTGCACCCAGCAAATCCATCTCGCGCTCCAGGTGCTGCAGCGCGCCAGCACCGAACACGACCCGCGCGGCCTGTCCGTTGTACACAAAATCTTGCATGGGAAAGTCTTTCACAGGGGCCGTTTACAGGGGCTGGATGGGCTTGAGCACAAAGTCATAGACCAGCAGGTAGCTGCCGTCGCCCTGCTGCTGCCAGTGGGCCACCAGCGACTGGCGCACGCCGAAGACCACGTCGGAGTCCAGGTAGGCGTCCCCCTCGCGAAACACATGGGTCACCAGCGTCTCATACCCCGGCGCAGCAATGCGAAAGTGCAGATGCGCCGGCCGCCAGGGGTGGTTGTGGGTGGCCTCCAGCATGCGCCCCACCGGGCCGTCGTGCGGAATCGGATAGGGCACCGGCAGAATGGTGCGAAAGTGAAAGCCGCCTGCTGCGTCGGCGCTCAGCACGCCCCGGCATTGGGCCTGCTCCAGGGCCGGGCGCTGCACATCGTAGAGACCGTCGTCATCGGACTGCCAGACTTCCAGCGTGGCACCGCCCACGCCTTCGCCGCCGGCGCCGCGCACCTGGCCCCGCACCATACAAGGCGCGCCTTTGGCGCCATTTGCAATGTCGTCCCCCAGCGCATAGCGGGGCGCGTTTTCCACATGGAAGGGGCCAAACACGGTGGCCTCGGTGCAGCCTGCGGGCTTGTCGTTGTTCATGGCCACCGTCAGCATGGACAGGCCCAGGGTGTCGGACAGCAAAATGAACTCCTGGCGCTTGGCGTCGGTGATGTGGCCGGTCTGCGTGAGGAAGGCAATGCCCTGGGCCCATTCGTCTTCGGTCAGGCGCACCTCTCTGGCAAAGCCGTGCAGGTGGCGCACCAGGCTGCCCATGATCTCCTTGAGGCGGGCGTCGGGCGTGTTGGCGAAGCGGTTGACCACCGCCTCGGTGATGGTGTCCTGGTTCAGGTTGCGCATGCTTGTCTCCTCCAACTTTCCTTAAACTTTTTCCAAAATCAGTGCGATGCCCTGGCCCACACCTATGCACATGGTGCACAGGGCGTAACGCCCGCCCGTGGCATGCAGGCGGTTCACCGCCGTGGTGGCCAGGCGCGCGCCGGAGGCGCCCAGCGGATGGCCCAGGGCGATGGCGCCGCCCCAGGCGTTCACGCGCGCATCGTCGTCCTGCAGGCCCAGCAGGCGCAGCACGGCCAGGCCCTGGGCGGCAAAGGCCTCGTTGAGCTCGATCACATCCAGTTGCGCCAGGGTCAAGCCGGTCAGGGCCAGCACCTTTTGCGTGGCCGGTGCCGGGCCTATGCCCATCACGCGGGGTGCCACACCGGCGGTGGCCATGCCCACCACGCGCGCTTTGGGTGTGAGTCCATTCTTGGCAGCCGTGGCTGCATCGGCCAGCAGCAAGGCGCAGGCGCCATCGTTGACACCGGAGGCGTTGCCAGCCGTCACCGTGCCGTCCGCACGCACCACGCCCTTGAGTTGGGCCAGCGACTCCAGGGTGGTGGCGCGCGGGTGTTCATCGGTGTCCACGATCAGGGCATCACCCTTTTTCTGGGCGATGGAAACGGGCGTGATCTCGCGCACCAGGTGGCCGGCCTTTTGTGCCGCCACAGCATTGATCTGGCTGGCCAGGGCCATGCGGTCCTGTGCCTCGCGTTGAATTCCATAGTCTGTGGCCACGTTCTCGGCCGTCTCGGGCATGGAGTCCACACCGTACTGGGCTTTCATCAGTTTGTTGATGAAACGCCAACCAATGGTGGTGTCGTAGACGGCGTTGCTGCGGCTGAAAGCGGTGTCCGCTTTGGGCATGACAAACGGTGCGCGGCTCATGCTCTCCACACCACCGGCAAGCATCAGCGTGGCCTCGCCGGACTTGATGGCGCGGGCTGCCGTGCCCAGCGCATCCAGGCCGGAGCCGCACAGGCGGTTCACGGTGGCGCCGGGCACCTCCAGCGGCAGGCCGGCCAAGAGTGCGCTCATGCGCGCCACGTTGCGGTTGTCTTCGCCGGCCTGGTTGGCGCAGCCGTAAATCACGTCGGTGAGTGCCGCCCAATCCACCTGCGGGTTGCGCTGCATCAGCGCGCGCAAAGGGACGGCGCCCAGGTCGTCGGCGCGCACCGAGGACAGCGCGCCGCCGTAGCGTCCAAAGGGGGTGCGGATGGCGTCGCAGATATAGGCTTGTTTCATCGGGGGTAGCTCAGGTTTGAACGGACAAGCCCAGCAGGCGCTCAAGCTCGGCGTGCGCCAGGCCGTCCACCTTGTCGATCAGTTTCAGGCCCGAGGGCGTGCACTCCAACGTCGCCAGATCGGAATAAATGCGTTTGACGCAGGCAATGCCGGTGAGCGGGTAGCTGCACTGTTGCACCACCTTGCTCTCGCCCTTCTTGCTCAGCAAATCCATCATCACCCAGGTCTCTTTGGCGCCAATCGCCAGGTCCATGGCCCCACCCACCGCGGGAATGGAGCCTGCTTCCCCGGTGCTCCAGTTGGCCAGGTCGCCGGTGCTTGACACCTGGAAGGCGCCCAGCACGCAGATGTCCAGGTGGCCGCCGCGCATCATGGCAAAGCTGTCGGCGTGGTGGAAGTAGACGCCACCGGGCAGCAGGGTGACCGGCTGCTTGCCGGCGTTGATCAGGTCGTAATCTTCTTCGCCTGCGGGAGGAGCGGCGCCCATGCCGAGGATGCCGTTCTCGCTGTGCAACACCACCTCCATGCCGGCGGGAATATGGTTGGCCACGGTGGTGGGCATGCCGATGCCGAGGTTGACATAGGCGCCGTCAAACATGTCTTGCGCGACGCGCTGGGCCAACTGCTCTTTGCTGCGTTTTTGGTAGGTACTCATGGATGTTCCGTGGGTGGCCGTGGTGCTCAGGCCGCTTGCTTGAAGCCGCCGGCCTGCGTGGCCAGCCGCTCAATGCGGACCAGCTTGCTGACGTGAATCCCCGGCGTGACCACCGCCTCGGGGTCCAGGCTACCCAGCTCCACGATGTCGTGCACCGTGGCAATGGTGCGCTTGGCGGCCGTGGCCATTACCGGCCCAAAATTGCGCGCCGCCTTGCGGTACACCAGGTTGCCCCAGCGGTCGCCCGCTTCGGCCTTGATCAGGGCCACATCGCCGTGGATAGGGTATTCGAGTACATAGGCCTTGCCGTTGATGACGCGGGTCTCCTTGGCGCTGCCATCCGGGTGTCTGGCCAGCTCGGTACCAAAGCCGGTGGGCGTGAAGAAGGCGCCCACACCGGCACCGGCGGCGTGCAGGCGCTCGGCCAGATTGCCCTGGGGCACCAGCTCCAGCTCGATCTGGCCGCTGCGGTACAGCGCGTCAAACACGTGGGAGTCGGCCTGGCGCGGAAAGCTGCAAATGATCTTGCGCACGCGCCCGGTCTGCAGCAGGGCGGCCAGGCCCGTATCACCATTGCCGGCGTTGTTGTTGACCACGGTGAGATCACGTGCGCCTTGTTCTATCAGGCCCGCAATCAGCTCATTCGGAATGCCGGCGGTGCCGAAGCCGCCAATCAGCACGGTGGCGCCGTCGGCAATGCCTTGCAGGGCCTCTGC
>JAYVNF010000333.1:0-4063 GCA_043758575.1 Rhodoferax sp. | reverse complement strand
GCGCACCATGTCGGAGATGTCGACAAAGGAAATCACCGCGCCCTCAATCACATTGTCCAGCGTGCGGTAGGGCTGTATGCGCAGGGTGTACCAGTGGCCGTCATGGCTTTGCACCTCCACTTCCTTGGCCACCAGGGAATGCAGCACGCGCTGCAAATCGCCCACCAGGGTGTTGTAGCCCACCAGGTTGGAGACGATGTGCGCCACCGGGCGGCCCACGTCCGAGGCAATCAGGTTGATGATGCGCCCGGCCGCCGGGGTGAAGCGCAGGATGCGCAACTGAAAGTCCACAAACACCGTGCCCACCCCCGTGCCGGCCAGCAGGTTGTTCATGTCGTTGTTGGCGTGGGACAGGTCACGGGCAGTGCTGGCGACTATGCGGTGCGCTTTTACGGCGATGTGTCTGGCAACGCGAACTTCCAGTCCCTGATGGGCCAAACCACCGTCAACGGCCTGGCCGCCAACTACCACTTTGATGGGGTCTACACCGACGTGACGGCAGTGCCCGCGCCCGAGCCCGAGTCCCTGGCCATGCTGCTGGCCGGTCTGGGGCTGGTGGGTTGCACGCTGCGCCGCCGTAAAGGCAAGCTCCGCGTCTGAAGAAGAGAGAGGGGGGGCAAGCGCTGGAAAAGCGCTTGCTGGTGGCTTAACCCGCAGTCACCAAAAAGTTGGCGTAGGTCTTGTCGATGCCAGCGCGCAGCGCCACCCGGGCCTGCCAGCCCAGTGCGCGCAGGCGTGACACATCCAGCAGCTTGCGCGGCGTGCCATTGGGCTTGCTGGCGTCAAACACCATATCGCCCTGAAAGCCCACCACCTGGTTGATGGTCTGGGCCAGCTCGCGGATGCTCACGTCCTGGCCCGTGCCGACATTGAACAGGCCATCGCGTATGTCCGGGCGCTCCAGCAAAAAGATGCAGGCGTCGGCCATGTCGTCCACGTACAGGAACTCGCGCAGCGGACGCCCCGAGCCCCAGATCACATAGCTGCTGTCACCGCGCACATGGGCCTCGTGCGCCTTGCGCAACAGGGCCGGCAGCACGTGGCTGCTGCTGAGGTCGTAGTTGTCGTTGGGGCCATACAGATTGGTGGGCATGACCGACACGTACTGCGTGCCGTACTGGCGGTTGTAGCTTTCGCACAGCTTGATGCCGGCAATCTTGGCAATCGCATAGGGCTCGTTGGTGGGCTCCAGCGGGCCGCTGAGCAAATACTCTTCGCGAATCGGCTGGGCGCAGTCGCGCGGATAGATGCAGCTCGAACCCAGGAACAGCAAGCGCTGCACCCCGGCCTGCCAGGCCGCGTGCACGATGTTGGCTTCCATCATCAGGTTCTGGTACAGAAAGGCGCCGCGCTCGGTGTTGTTGGCGTGGATGCCGCCCACCTTGGCCGCAGCCAGAAATATATAGTCGGGCTTCTCGTGTTTCAGGAAGGCCGTCACCGCCGGCTGGTCGGTCAGGTCCAGCTCGGCACGGCTGGCCGTCAGCAGATTGCTGTAGCCCAGCATTTGCAAGCGCCGCACCAGGGCCGAGCCGACCATGCCGCGGTGGCCGGCTACGTAGATTTTGGCCTGCTTGTTCATGGCGCTATTCGTGGTAGTTGCAGGTGCGAAAACCGTGGCGCTTGATCAGCTCGTCGCGCTCGGCAGACCGCAGGTCTTCGCGCATCATCTCGCTGACCATTTCCTGCACCGTGATCTTCGGTGTCCAGCCCAGCTTTTGCTTGGCCTTGCTGGCGTCGCCCAGCAGGGTTTCCACTTCGGTGGGGCGGAAGTAGCGCGGGTCGACCGCGACAATGCAGCGGCCGCGCGCGTCATAACCCTTTTCGTCCAGACCGCTGCCGACCCACTGAATGACCAGGCCGATTTCCTGCGCCGCCGTGTTCACAAAATCGCGCACGCTGAACTGCACGCCCGTGGCAATCACAAAGTCCTCGGGCACTTCCTGTTGCAGCATCAACCACTGCATTTCCACATAGTCCTTGGCGTGGCCCCAGTCGCGCTTGGCGTCCAGGTTGCCCAGGTACAGGCAGTCCTGCAGCTCCAGCTTGATGCGTGCCAGGGCGCGCGTGATCTTGCGCGTGACAAAGGTCTCGCCGCGCACCGGGCTCTCGTGGTTGAACAGAATGCCGTTGCAGGCATACATGCCATAGGCCTCGCGGTAGTTCACCGTGATCCAGTAGGCATACATCTTGGCCACCGCATAGGGCGAGCGTGGATAGAAGGGCGTGGTCTCGCGCTGCGGCGTCTCCTGCACCAGGCCGTACAACTCGGAGGTGGAGGCCTGGTAAAAGCGCGTCTTCTTCTCCAGCTTCAGGATGCGCATGGCCTCCAGAATGCGCAGCGAACCTAAAGCGTCGCAGTTGGCGGTGTACTCGGGCTCTTCAAACGAAACCGCCACATGCGACTGTGCCGCCAGGTTGTAGATTTCGTCGGGCTGCACCTGCTGAATGATGCGCGTCAGGCTGCTGGAATCGGTCATGTCGCCGTAGTGCAGCACCAGGCGGCGCTGGCTCTCGTGCGGGTCCTGGTAGAGGTGGTCGATGCGGTCGGTATTGAAGGAAGAGGAGCGGCGCTTGATGCCGTGCACCTCGTAGCCCTTGCTCAGCAATAGCTCGGCCAGGTAAGAGCCATCTTGGCCAGTGACGCCGGTAATGAGCGCGATTTTTTTCATGCAATTCTTAATGGAAGAGAGGCCCCAAGCAGGGGCCACAGGCGCTCAGAATGTAGCTGGCGACTGTGTCGATCTCATGAACGGGCGGTGACAGATAATTTGCGGCGCACTACCCCCGCCAGCATGGCCAAACCGGTCAGCAACAGGGGTGCGTTTTCCGGCTCTGGCACCGGTGCCGTGATCACGCTGTTGATCCACGAGGAATAGCCCGCTAGCACCACACCGCCACCACCTGTGCCATAGGCGCCCTGCGTGGTGGGGCCGCCGGCAAAGGTGGCCTCAAAGGTGTTGATGCCGGCCAGTTGCCACTGCCCGTTAACGCTGACAAAGGCCGCGCTGCCGGAGTCGCCGCTGACCAGCGAGGCCTCGCGGTTCGCACCCAGCGTGCCGCCGCCCATCACATTGGTGGATAGGTTGGGGCCGTCATAGTCAAACATATAGGTCTGGTTGCTGGCGGCGGCATTGGTGAACAACACGTCGGCAATGTTCTCGCCGGTCTTCTTTACCGTGCTGCTGCCCGCATAGCTCACGAAGTTCAGGTCAGCGCCCTGCAGGTTGGCGGAGTACAGGTTGTAAAACGGAATGCCCGCCGCCGCCGCGCCATTGAGCTTGATAATGGCCAGGTCGTTGTGGTTGGTCGGGTCACCGGCCACGTTGCCAGCGGTGCTGCTGGTGTAGTCCGGGTTGATATAGATATTGCTGGCCGCCAGCGTGTAGCTGTTGCCGGCATTGAGCTGGAAGCTCACGTTGCCGGCTGCAGCACCTGCCACCACATGGGCCGCAGTGAGCACATAGCCCGGGGCAATCAGGGTGCCGGTGAACAGGCTGCCACCCACGTTCAGGCTGCCCACGCCGGCCCAGGGTGAATCTGCGGTGTTGGCGGCAACACCGGCCCCACCCACCAGGGCGGAAGCGGAAAAGGGCAGGGCCAACAAAGTGGCCAGTACCAGCGGGGCGGCGCGATGGAGCAGCATGTTCACCAGTCTTACCAAAGGTTGCTACGGCGGCGCACGATGGTGCCGATCAGGCCTATGCCCAGCAAGAGCATGCCGCCCTGTGTGGGTTCGGGTACCGGGGTGATAGAGGCAAAGCCGGTCAGGCTGGCCGCACTCTTGCCTGAGAGCGTGAAGCTGCTCACCAGGCGCATGTAGTTCCAGGTCTGGCCGGTGGGGCCGCTGGGGTTGCTGGCTGTGTACAGGCCGTAGGTGCTGGAGCCCATCGCATTGGCGGCCTGGCCCACATCGACACCGGCGTTGACAAAGCTGCTGCCATTGTCGGCCGACAGCTCAAAGCGCTGCACGCCGCTGGCGTTCAGCGGGGTGATGCTGGCGCCTCCCACATTGCCGCTGCGGCTGGTGAGACCACCGGACACATCTGCATAGGTGCTGTTGGCG
>JAYVNF010000332.1:0-4080 GCA_043758575.1 Rhodoferax sp. | reverse complement strand
TCGGCAATCAACATCGAACGCGACGAGTTCCGTGGCGACTGGAATTACTGTATCCGGGCTGGATAATTGACCATGTTATTTATTAACAGACCCTAAGTACTCCCATCTTCGCCCACTGCGTTGGAGTGCGGATGTCATTTTGTCCTGCCTGCGTGTGGGTGCGCTGTCACTTCTGTTTTGCCTACGGGTCGGTACGCCCGTGCTTCCGTCACGCCTGCGTGTGGGTGAGCGTACGGGGCAAGGGTGGGCGCCTCATAGTGGCTACCACAAATCGTTGCCCACCCTTGCCCCGCACGCTCACTGAAGTGTTGCTTCACTCGCCGACAGATACCGAATACCAACCGGTCAGATACCAACTGACCAGCCGGCGCGCCATGTATTGAAACGTTGGTTCGCCCAGGGTCGCGTGGGAAGGGGATATGCCGGGCGACGATTTGTGGTAGCCACTATGAGGAGCTCGGCATATCCCCTTCACGCGCAGCGACTGAGCAGAACTACTGACGCAGCGAGAGAAAGGGTCTTCCACTGCAGCGAGACAGCAGACCTCCCTCCCCAGCGAAAGAAAAGGATGCGCCGCCGGTTTGCCGCTCTCTGCGGCTACAGCGCCATGCCTAAAACACTGGCTTGCAAGGTGCCCAGCACAATGGCTGCAACTTGCAGCAGCACCAACAGGGCCAGCGGCGAGAGGTCCACGCCGCCAACCAAGGGAATGATGCGGCGTATGGGGGTCAAGGCTGGCGCCACCAGCCGCTCCATCAAGTCCGACAAATAGGATTGTGTTTGCACCCAGGACAGCACGGCGTACAGAATCACCAAGCCGGTGAGCGCCGATATGCCCATGCGCACCACGCCAAACAAGGCCAGCACCACCACGCTGATCCAGCCAGCACCGCCGCCCAGCATCAGCCACTGCGCGCCAAACAGCACCAGTTGCACCAGGAAGGCGGCCAGCAAACTGGCAGTGTCCCAGTTGCCCATGGCAGGCAGCACACGGCGCAGCGGCAGCACTAGCCAGTCGGTCAGCGCAAACATAAAGGGCCCCATGGGGTTGCCTGAGCGCGCCGACATCGGGATGCGCTGGTGCTGCATGTACAGGCGCAGCAGGCAGACACCGGTGAGCAGGCCGGCAGCGACTTCCAGCAGCAGGGAAACGATTTGGTAGAGCATGGTGGGGTGGGATTGAAGCAGCAAGAATCATAGCCCGAGTCAGCGCAAGCGCTGCCCTCTTAGAATCGAGGGTTAGGCGCCCAGGGCGCCCCTTCGCATCTGCCCCTATTCAAAGCAAGCCATCCATGTCCGAAACCACCACCGCCGCACAGCAACCCGCTCCCCAAGATGAAAACCAGCTGATTCTGGAGCGCCGCGAAAAACTCAAAGCCCTGCGCGTCGCGCAGCAAGAGGGCAAGGGCGTGGCCTTCCCCAACGACTACCAGCCGACCCACAAGGCGGCGCAGCTGTTTGCCGAGTACGAGCCGCACGACACCGAGATCCTGGCCGGCATGAACGTCAGCGTGAAAGTGGCCGGACGCATGATGCTCAAGCGCGTCATGGGCAAGGCCAGCTTCTGCACCCTGCAGGACGCCTCCTTTGGCAGCAGCGGCGGACGCATCCAGATTTACGTCAAGGGCGAAGACGTGGGCGCCGAGCTGTACGCCGCCTTCAAACACTGGGACCTGGGCGACATCGTGGCCGCCGAAGGCGTCGTGTTCAAGACCCGCACCGGCGAGCTGTCCATCCACGCAAGCAGCGTGCGCCTCCTGACCAAGAGCCTGCGTCCCATGCCGGACAAGTTCCACGGCATCCATGACCAGGAAGTGAAGTACCGCCAGCGCTATGTGGACCTGATGACCGATGAGACCACCCGCAAGCGTTTTGTGGCGCGCAGCAAGGCTGTGAGCGGCATCCGTGACTTCATGGTGCAACATGGCTTTCTGGAAGTGGAAACGCCCATGCTGCACCCGATTCCCGGCGGCGCCAATGCCAAGCCCTTCACCACCCACCACAATGCGCTGGACCAGCAGATGTTTCTGCGCATTGCGCCCGAGCTGTACCTGAAACGCCTGATCGTGGGCGGCTTTGATCGCGTGTTTGAAATCAACCGCAACTTCCGCAACGAAGGCATCTCGGTGCGCCACAACCCCGAGTTCACCATGATGGAGTTCTACGCGGCCTACTGGAACTACCAGGACCTGATGGCCTTTGTGGAGCAACTGGTGCGCGACGCAGCCATCAAGGCCGGTGACTCGCTGCAGCTCACCTATGGCGGCAAGCCGGTGGACTTGGCGCAGCCCTTTGAGCGCCTGACCATCATAGAAGCCATTGCCAAGTACACCGATGCCGGCGACGGCGTGTACAACACCGAGTGGCTGATCAACGCCCTCAAGAAACTCGGCCACACCGAGGCCAAGCACCACCTCTCCACACGCAGCCTGGCCAGCTTGCAGGTGCTGTA
The DNA here is from genome assembly GCA_043758575.1 of Rhodoferax sp. Lineage (GTDB taxonomy): Bacteria > Pseudomonadota > Gammaproteobacteria > Burkholderiales > Burkholderiaceae_C > Allorhodoferax. Next base: position 1,628 of record JAYVNF010000332.1, on the reverse strand, counting down.
CTTTGAAGAGACGGTGGAAGACAAGCTGTGGCAGCCCACCTTCATTTGCGAACACCCGGTGGAAATTTCGCCGCTGGCGCGCGAGAGCGACAGCAAGCCCGGTGTCACCGAGCGCTTTGAGCTCTACATCACCGGGCGCGAGTTCGGCAACGGCTTTAGCGAGCTGAACGATGCCGAAGACCAGGCGGCACGCTTTCTGGCGCAGGTGGATGCCAAGGATGCCGGCGACGACGAAGCCATGTACTACGACCATGACTTTGTGCGCGCCCTGGAATACGGCATGCCCCCCACGGGCGGCTGCGGCATCGGCATTGACCGCCTGCTGATGCTGCTGACCGACAGCGCCAGCATCCGCGACATCATTCTGTTCCCGGCCCTGCGCCGCGAAGCCTGAGGCAGCACCGCCGCAGCCGCCATGGAGGACAGCAGCGCGGCCCAGGCAATTGCACTGTTTCACCTGGGCGCTGAGCAGCTGCAGCAGCAAGACCATGCCGCCGCCGAACAGCGCTTTCGGCAGGCCCTGGTGCTGGATCCGCAATTTGCCGAAGCCTATGCCAACCTGGGCTATCTGTGCGATCTGGCGGGCGCGCTGGTCGAGGCGGAAGCCCACTACCGCCGCGCCCAGGCCCTGGCACCCGGCAATGCCACCATCCACCTGAATCTGGGCGCCCTGTTGGCCCTGCAGAAACGCCACGCCGAGGCCGAAGCCAGCTATGCCGCAGCACTGGCGCTGGAGCCGCAGTCGAGCGCCGTCTGGTCCAACCTGGGCGTGCTCAACCTGAACCGGAAGAACGAGGACACGGCCGACGCCTGCCTGCGCCAGGCCATCGCGCTGGACCCGCAGAACGGCAAGGCGCGCTTCAACCTGGCCTACCTGCAACTGCGCCTGGGCCAGTTTGAAGAAGGCTGGGCCTTGTTCGAGGCTCGCGACTGGTACCGCGCCATGGAACAGCGCTTTGAATTCCCGCGCTGGCAGGGCGAAGCACTGCAGGGGCAGGCCCTGCTGCTGACCTATGAAGCCGGCCATGGCGACGTGATCCAGTTCTGCCGCTACGTCCCGCTGCTCAAGGCCAGGGGCGCCGGAACCATCACCCTGCTGTGCCACCCGGCCCTCAAGCGTCTCATGCACAGCCTGCAGGGGCTGGATGCGGTGCGTGGCTTTGATGAGCCGCTGGACGCTACGCACCCGGACCACCCGCCGCACCAACATGCGCCGGCCTACGCCTATTGGCTGCCGCTGCTGAGCCTGCCCTTCCACCTGGGCACGCGGGCAGACACGGTGCCGGCCCAACTGCCCTATTTGCAGGCGGAGCCAGCGCTGTGTGTGCAGTGGTCAGCGCGCCTGCCCGCTACACGGGCACTGCGCGTCGGTCTGGTCTGGAAGGGCAATCCGCAGTTTGAAAATGACAGTGATCGCTCCCTGCCCCATCTGCGCAGCCTGGCGCCCCTGTGGCAAGTCGCCGGCGTGGAATTCATCGGCCTGCAAAAAGGCGCCGGCGAAGACGAAGTGGCGCAGTGCCACACGCAGCAGCCCTTGACCGACCTGGGTGGCAGCATGCAGGACTTTGCCGATGCGGCGGCGCTGCTTACCCAGTTGGACCTGGTCATCGCCGTGGACACCGCCATGG
>JAYVNF010000331.1:0-4080 GCA_043758575.1 Rhodoferax sp. | reverse complement strand
GGGCACCCTGGGCGTCATAGGCCCCACCCGCATGCCCTACGACCGCATGATCCAGATCGTGGACATCACCAGCAAGCTCATGAGCAATGCGCTCAGCCACCACAACAAATAGCCGCTTCAGGACCGGTGCGGCTAGCCCTTACAATCTCGCCTTCGGTTGGGGCGTTAGCTCAGTTGGTTAGAGCAGAGGACTCATAATCCTTTGGTCGAGTGTTCAAGTCACTCACGCCCTACCATTTATCTGCCTTGCGGGCTTTTGTTGATACATTTAGTCCATGTGGAAAAAGCCCGGCACCCCCATACCCATTGATCCCTCGCAAGTCGTTGTTGGCTTGTATATCTGGCTGGACATCAGCTGGGTCGACCATCCTTTTCTGACCAGCCGCATCATGGTGAACACGGAAAAAGAGATCGCCATGATCCGCTCCAACCATGTGGAGGGGAAGCTGTACTACTACCCCGACATGAGCAAAGCTGAGCCGGCGCCGCGCAGCGAGCCGCCGCTGCAAACCCCGGCCCAGCTGTCTGCTTCCGAGCTGGAGGCCGCCGCCCTCAAGCAAGAGGTGCAGGCCCTGGAGCTGGCCAAAAAAGAAAAGCTGCGCCGCCAACGCGATGCCGTTCAAAGGGCGGACAAGAATTGGGAAGAGGCGGCCCGGGTCACGCGCGAAGCCTTGCTCAACCTGGCCCGCTCACCCAAAACGGCGGGTGCCCAGCTGTCGCAACTCTCGCGCCAGTCGGCCTCGGCGATCGCCAAAGGGCAGGAAGTGCTGCTGCATTTGCTGGGCGACAAAAAAGGGCAGGGCCCGCAGTTCCATGCGCTCAACGTCATGACCCTGTCCATGGTGGTGGGCAAGCAGGCCGGCCTGACCGAGCGCGAGCTGGCCGACCTGGCCTTGGGTGCATTGGCACACGATGGTGGCAAGGCGCAGATTCCCGCCGCCATTCTGCAGGCGCCGGTGCGTAAAAAGTTTGAGGAAGACTTTTACCGCCAGCACGTTCAATTCAGTGTGCAGTTTGCCAGCGAATCCGGTGCCTTCACGCCCGAGGCGCTGGCGGTGATTGCCGACCACCATGAATGCGCCGATGGCAGCGGCTGGCCCAAAGCCAAGAAGGAAACCAGCCGGGCCGCGCGCATTCTGGCCCTGGTGAACCGCTACGATCGCCTGTGCACGCCGGAGGCTCCCAAGAGCGAAGCGCTGATGCCCAGCGAGGCCCTGGCAACCCTGTTTCGCAGCATGGCCGGCAAATACGACAAGGCACTGCTCAGCACCCTGATCAAGCTGCTGGGGGTGTACCCACCGGGCACCGTGGTGCAGCTCAGCGACGACTCACTGGCGCTGGTGGTGTCGCCAGGTGCCACCAGCCTGCAGCCCCGGGTGCTGATCTACAGCCCGGAGGTGCCCCGCGACGAGGCACCCACGCTGGACCTCGCGGATGAGCCGGGTCTGAAGGTGACTGAAGCGGTACGGCCCTCGCTGTTGCCGCCGGATGTGCTGGAGTGGCTCAACCCGCAGCAGCGCCTGTCTTACTTCTATTCGGTGTCGGGCAGCAACCCTTAGGCGACTGCGGGCGCGAGCCTAGAACAAGGGCATCATGCCGGAGGTCTTGCAGTCGTACATGGCCTGGTCGGCCACATGCAGCATGGTCTCCATGCTGGCGCCGTCGCCGGGGTAGAGCGCAAAGCCCAGGCTGCCGCCCACGCTGACCACGGTGCCCGAATCCAGCTCCACTTTTTCGGCCAGCATGTCAATCAGCTTCTGGCCAATCTGCGCCAGTTCGCGCCGGTCCACCACCGATTCGATGATCAGCACGAACTCATCGCCGCCCAGGCGTGACACGGTGTCCGAGGCGCGCACGGTTTCCGTCAGGCGTTTGCCCACCGTGACCAGCACCTGGTCGCCCGCGGCGTGGCCGTAGATGTCGTTGATGGATTTGAAGTTGTTGAGATCAATCATCACCGTGGCAAAAGGCACGCGGCTGCGTTTGGAACGCTCGATGGCCAAGTGGAAGCGGTCCACCAGCAGCGCCCGGTTGGCCAAGCCGGTCAGGTGGTCGTAGTAGGCCCGGTCCTTGAGCGCTTTCTCGGCGGCTTTCATGGTGGCCAATTTTTGCCGCAGCTCGGACTCGCGCACACGGGCGCGCGTGAGCCTGAGGGCCAGTGCCAGGATCGTCGCTCCCATGGCGAGTGCCAAGACGATAAGTGTGGTGGTTAGCAATGTGGTGACTCTTGATTGGGGTGTATTTTCAGGGCAATAGTGCGGGGCCGCCAGTTATTCGGCAACCGTCTGTAACCCGGCGCCGTGCTGGGGGGCGTCGGGCTAGGTTTCTCGTGGGGCCGCCGCCAGAACCACCAGGGCCAGGCCGCACAGCGCAGCGCCACTGTAGAAGGTGAAGTCCGCACCCAGGCGGTCCCACAGCCAGCCGGCCAGCGCGCTGGCCACCAGCATGGCCAGCCCGCTTACCAGATTGAAGAAACCAAAGGCGGTGCCACGCAAGTCTGCCGGCGCACTGGCGGCCACCATGCTGGCCAAGAGGCCCTGGGTCAGCCCCATGTGGACGCCCCACAGGCCAATGCCCATCAGCAGGGTGGTCCAATCGCTGTTGCGGGCCAGCACCAGATCGGCCGCCGCCAGCACCAGCAGGCCGCACAACAGCAGGGCGCGGTGGCTGACCCGGTCGGACAGCTTGCCAAAGGGATAGGCACTGGCCGCATACACCAGGTTCATGGCCACCATGACCAGTGGCACCAGGGCCAGGGCAACACCGCTTTGCTGGGCGCGCAGCACCAGGAAGGCTTCGCTGAAACGCGCCAGCGTGAACACACTGCCCACGCCTACGGTCCACCAATAGCGGCGACCCAGACGCCGCAGGTTGCTGCGGCTGATCGGGTTCTGGCGCGGCCCGGCGCGTTCGGCCTCGGGCTCGCGTATGCCCGCCATCAGCAAGGTCACGGCCAGCAGGCCAGGTACCACCGCGACCCAGAACACGGCACGAAAGTCATTGGCCCACAGCAGCATCAGGCCCACACCCAGCAAGGGGCCCAGAAACGCACCCACGGTATCCAGCGATTGGCGCAAACCAAAGGCCGCGCCACGCAGGGCCGCAGGGGTGATGTCGGCCACCAGCGCATCGCGCGGCGCGCCCCGCACGCCCTTGCCCACGCGGTCCAGCAGGCGCGCAGCAACCACCAGGCCGGTGCTGCCGGCCAGCGCAAACAAGGGCTTGCTGAACGCACCCAATGCGTAGCCGGCCACGGCCAAGGCCTTGCGTTTGCCCAGGTAGTCGCTGAGCACGCCAGAGAAAACCTTGACCACCAGCGCGGTGGATTCGGCCAGCCCTTCAATCACGCCCACGGCAAAAGCCGAAGTGCCCAGCACCGTCACCATGAACAGGGGCAGCAGGCTGTGAATCATCTCGGACGAGATGTCCATCAGCATGCTGACAAAGCCCAGCACCCAGACACCGCGTGGGATCTGGCGCAACAGGCTGAAGGAGGGAGTGTTCACGGCGTTTTTTTCGTATTTATGGAGCAATTCATTCTCCCACGCCGAATGCGCGAAAACCCTGTGCTATACTTCGAGGCTTAGCGGCTGTAGCTCAGTTGGATAGAGTACTTGGCTACGAACCAAGGGGTCGTGGGTTCAATTCCTGCCAGCCGCACCAAACGATACCCCTCAAACAGAGATGTTTGAGGGGTTTTTCGTTTGTGCGCTCGCTGTTTGCACGCCACTTCCCAGTTCCCCCACATACTGCGCCAGCAGCGCCATGGCATGGCGCACCTTGGCGGGCTGTTCACCTCGGCGCGGGGTGATGGCGTAGATCACAAAATCGGGCAGCCGCCATTCGGGCAACACCAACAGCAAGCGGCCATCGGCAAGCGCGCGGCGGTCGTCTTCGCTGACCACCACGCTGATGCCCCAGCCGGCCACACACAGCGCATGCAGGGCGGTGACCTGCGAGGCCTGCACCCGCACCATCACGTTTACGTCGGCTGTGGCGCCGCCCGGTCCCAGCAGATGCAAGCTGTTTTCCCCCGCGCCAAGGGGCTTGCCGCCCAGCCAGGCGTGCTGCTCCAGATCG
>JAYVNF010000330.1:0-4081 GCA_043758575.1 Rhodoferax sp. | reverse complement strand
CTAGACCTGATTGTCCCGGCAGACCCTTGAACCTAAGGCAGTAAAAGCGCTTGAAACCGGCGCCTTTTCAAGGTCCACCTCTGGCACATCGCGTTGTGCACCCTGCCCTGCCCGGCCATACTATGCCCGGCCTCGCTCGGCTCTACTCTGCGCTTACTCCCGCACGCAGTCGGCAAAGTAGTGGGTCTTGCCATCCGCGTCCACCTCTTCCACCAGGCCGTGTACGTCGGTCTCGAAACCGGGGCAGCGGGTGTTGAACTCGCGCGCGAACTTGAGGTAGTCCACGATCTTCTTGTTGAACACTTCACCTGGAATCAGCAGCGGGATGCCGGGTGGGTATGGTGTCACCAAGCCCACCGTGATGCGGCCTTCGAGCTTGTCGATCTCCACGCGCTCGGTTTTGCGCAGAGCGATATGGGCATAGGCGTCACTGGGCTTCATGGCCGGCGTCAGGTCGCTCAGGTACACATCGGTGGTCAGGCGCGCGATGTCGTACTTGGCGTAGAGCGCGTGCAGGTGCTGGCACAGGTCGGCCAGTCCCATCTTCTCGTAGCGCGGGTGCTTCTGGCAGAACTCCGGCAGGATGCGCCACATGGGCTGGTTCTTGTCGTAGTCGTCCTTGAACTGCTGCAAGGCGGTCAGCATGCTGTTCCAGCGGCCCTTGGTGATGCCGATGGTGAACATGATGAAGAAACTATAAAGGCCGGTCTTCTCCACCACCACGCCGTGCTCGGCCAAAAATTTGGTGACGATGCTGGCCGGGATGCCGGTCTTGGCAAAGGTGCCGTTCAGGTCCATGCCAGGCGTGACGATGGTGGCCTTGATCGGGTCCAGCATGTTGAAGCCAGTGGCCATCTTGCCAAAGCCATGCCAGTTCACCTTGACCGACTTGGCGGCCTTGCTCTCGCCCTTGAGGATCCAGTCACTGGCGCGGCCAATGCCCTCTTCGGCAAACTTCTCCGGGCCCCAGACCTTGAACCACCAGTCGTCGCCGTATTCCTCGTCGATCTTGCGCATGGCGCGGCGGAAGTCCAACGCCTCGGCAATGCTTTCTTCCACCAGGGCGGTGCCGCCGGGCGGCTCCATCATGGCCGCGGCCACGTCGCAGCTGGCGATGATGCTGTACTGCGGGCTGGTGGAGGTGTGCATCAGATAGGCCTCGTTGAACAGCGGCCGGTCCAGCTTGACGGTCTGCGAATCCTGCACCAGCACATGGCTGGCCTGGCTGATGCCGGCCAGCAGCTTGTGAATGCTTTGGGTGGCGTAGACCATGGCGTTCACCGGGCGCGCGCGCTTCTTGCCCATGGAGTGGTAGCTGCCATAGAAGGGGTGAAAAGCGGCGTGGGGCAGCCAGGCCTCATCGAAGTGCAGGTTCTCCACATAACCATCCAGCATGCCCTTGATGGTCTCGGTGTTGTAGAGCACGCCGTCGTAGGTGGACTGTGTCAGCGTCAGTACACGCGGCTTGACCTTCTTCGCATCCACGCCCTTGAGCAGCGGATTGGCCTTGATCTTGGCCTGGATCGAGCTGATCTCAAACTCTTCCTTGGGGATCGGGCCGATGATGCCGAAGTGGTTGCGCGTGGGCTTCAGGAAGACGGGAATGGACCCCGTCATGATGATGGCGTGCAGGATGGACTTGTGGCAGTTGCGGTCCACCACCACCACATCGCCCGGTGCCACCGTGTGGTGCCAGACCATCTTGTTGGAGGTGCTGGTGCCGTTGGTGACAAAAAAGCAGTGGTCGGCATTGAAGATGCGCGCGGCGTTGCGCTCGCTGGCACCGATGGCGCCGTCGTGGTCCAGCAACTGGCCCAGCTCTTCCACCGCGTTGCAGACGTCGGCGCGCAGCATGTTTTCACCAAAGAACTGGTGGAACATCTGACCCACCGGGCTTTTCAGGAAAGCCACGCCGCCCGAGTGGCCCGGGCAGTGCCAGGAATAGGAACCGTCTTCGGCATAGTCCAGCAAGGCCTTGAAGAAGGGAGGCTGCACGCCTTCGAGGTAGCTCTTGGCTTCACGGATGATGTGGCGCGCCACAAACTCCGGCGTGTCCTCGAACATGTGAATAAAACCGTGCAGCTCGCGCAGGATGTCGTTGGGGATGTGGCGGCTGGTCTTGGTTTCGCCGTAGACGTAGATCGGCACATCCAGGTTCTTGCGCCGCACTTCTTCAATGAAGTGGCGCAGGTTCAAGACGGCCGGGTCCAGGTCCGGACCGGGGGTGAACTCTTCGTCGTCAATCGACAGAATGAAGGCACTGGCGCGTGATTGCTGCTGGGCAAACTGGGACAGGTCGCCATAGCTGGTAACGCCCAGCACCTCAAAGCCCTCGGTTTCAATGGCCTGTGCCAGCGCCCGTATGCCCAGGCCGGAGGTGTTCTCGGAGCGAAAGTCCTCATCAATGATGATGATGGGAAAGCGAAACTTCATGGCAAGGCCTCCAACGACAGGGCAAAAACGCAGCAAATAGCCGCGAAGTGTAAGGACTAAACGTGTGTGATTTGTTGCAGTGCAAACCTTTTGGCCCACAATGTGGCGTCATCAACACAGCAGGACCCTCGTATATGGCCGAATCAACCCTTTGGTGGCTGGCATGCGGCGGCGCCGTCGCCCTGGAACTGCTCAGCGGCACCTTTTACCTGCTCATGCTGGCCATAGGCCTTGCTGCTGGCGCCATTGCCGCCCACCTGGGCTATGGCCAGATCACCCAGGTAATCGTGGTGGCCATCGTGGGCGGTGGCGCCGTGGTGGCCTGGCATCTGCGCCAGATGAAGCGGCACCGGCAGGAGCCGCCAGCGGGCGCCAATGCCAACGTCAACCTGGACATAGGCGAGACCGTGCAGATTGAGGCCTGGAAAGCGGACGGCACGGCGGACGTGCACTACCGCGGCGCCCGCTGGACCGCTATCCACAGACCCGGCGTAACGCCCAGCCCCGGACCGCATCGCGTGGCTGAACTGGTGGGCACTCGCCTGCTGGTCGACAAGGCCTGAACGCCAATCCAATTAACAACACAGACAACAACACAGACTTCAAGGACAACACCATGGAAATTGCAATCGTCATATTGGTTATCGCCATCCTCTTCATCAGCCGCAGCATCAAGGTGGTGCCGCAGCAGCACGCCTGGGTGATAGAGCGCCTGGGCAAGTACCACAGCACCCTGACCCCGGGCCTGAACATCCTGGTGCCCTTTGTGGACCGGGTGGCCTACAAGCATGTGCTCAAGGAAATCCCTCTGGACATTGCCAGCCAGGTCTGCATCACGCGCGACAACACCCAGCTGCAGGTGGACGGCATTCTGTACTTCCAGGTGACCGACGCCATGCGCGCCAGCTACGGCTCCAGCAACTACATCGTGGCGATCTCGCAGCTGGCCCAGACCAGCCTGCGCTCGGTCATCGGCAAGCTCGAACTCGACAAGACCTTCGAGGAGCGCGACATCATCAATGCGCAGGTGGTGGCCGCCATCGACGAGGCCGCGCTGAACTGGGGTGTGAAGGTGCTGCGCTATGAAATCAAGGACCTCACACCCCCTAAAGAAATCCTGCATGCCATGCAGGCGCAAATCACCGCCGAGCGCGGCAAGCGCGCGCTGATTGCGGCGTCTGAAGGCCGCCGGCAAGAGCAGATCAATATCGCCACCGGCGAGCGCGAGGCCTTTATCGCCCGCTCTGAAGGTGAAAAGCAGGCCGCCATCAACCAGGCACTGGGCCAGGCCGCTGCAATCACGGCGGTGGCCGATGCCACGGCCGGCGCCATCGAGCGCATCGCGGCCGCCATCCGCCAGCCCGGTGGCGAGCAGGCGGTGCAGCTTAAGGTGGCGGAGAAGGCTGTGGAGGCCTATAGCAAGGTGGCCAACGAGGCCAACACCACGCTGATCATCCCCGGCAACATGAGCGAGGTCTCCACCCTGATTGCCACGGCCATGAAGATGCTGCAGACCAGCAAGTAGTGGAGGGTTGGTTCCCGGCGGGGTGTTACGCCGCCACCAAAAGTGGTGCTGGTATGTGCCGGGTTTGAAAGTCCAGCGTGGACTCTTTTTCGGCGTAGAGCAAGAGTGCATGGTCACGGAATG
>JAYVNF010000329.1:0-4083 GCA_043758575.1 Rhodoferax sp. | reverse complement strand
ACCACCAGGTCGGTGAGCGCGGCAATGTCGCGGCTTTGCTGGTACTGGGCACGGAAGGTGATGGTGCTGTCAAACAGGTCCAGCATGGCTTCAAAGCCGCCGTCGCTCTCCAGCGTGCCGAGTTCCAGCGCCTCTTCCAGGGCGCCGGCCAGAAAGGCCAGGCGCTCCACATGGCGGCCAATGCTGAGCAGGCGCCAGCCATCGTCACGCGTCATGCGGTCGGTCTGCGCGCCGGTGATGGCGGCCAGGTAGTCGCTGCTGGTTTTGAGCACGCGCAGGGCGGCGGCCACGGAGAAGTCGCCACGGGCGGTGTGTTCGCGGCAGCGGGTAAACAGTTCGTCTTCGCAGCGCACGATCATGCTCCAGTGCTCCTGCGACAGGCGCTCGCGCACGGTGGAGGCCGCCATCTTCAGCGCGCGCAGGCTGTAGCCCACGCTGGTGGCGCCATCGGTGGCGCCCAGGCTGGCCACCAGCGAGCGCTCGAACACGCGCCTGGCTTGTGCGGCCGAGGGCACGCCGGGCAGCACCAGGGTGTTGCTCACCGCCATATGGGTGAGCCAGTTTTGCAAGGGGGCCGAGGTCTGGTGTTCGCCGCCCAGGCATTCCAGGGTCAGGCGGGCCAGGCGCACCGAGTTGTCGGCGCGCTCGGTGTAACGGCCCAGCCAGTACAGGTTTTCGGCCGCGCGGCTGGTGACCAGGCGTTTGCGTTTGCTGGGCAGGCTGGCCTGGTGGGCAATGGTGAGCAGGGGGCTGGTGTCCACCGCCGCATCGGTCAGGGCCCAGACGTCGGCGCTGCTGCCGCCGCGCTGCATGGAGGCAATGTCCACACTGGTGCCGGCCACACGCGCCAGGCCACCGGGCAGCACGCGCCAGCACGGCTTGCCGTCCGGCCCGAGGCCGTCGGATACGGCAAACACGCGCAGCAGGGTGGAGCGCGGCGCCATGCGCCCGGGCCGCGCGGCGTTGCCGGCCTGCCAGGTGGGAATTTGTGACAGTGGCAAATAGGCTTGCACGGTGTGCTCTTCACCCTGGCGCAGAATGCGCCCGGCCCAGGCATCGAGCTCCATGCGGCTCAAATGGCGGGCAATCACCGGGTCAAAGGATTCGTGGATGCTGGAGCCGGGGTAGGTCGGCTTCAGGGTGTGCTCGGCCATATAGGGCAGCACCTCTTCCATGGCGCTGTGTTCACCACACCACCAGGTGGCCAGGGCCGGCAGCTTGAGTTCTTCACCCAGCACGTGGCGGGACAGGGCCGGCAGAAAGCCCAGCAGCGCGGGCGACTCGACAAAGGCCGAGCCCGGCGCATTGGCCACCAGCACGTTGCCAGCGCGTATGGCCTGCAGCAAACCCGGCACGCCCAGGGTGGAGTCGGCACGCAGCTCCAGCGGGTCCATGTACTGGTCGTCCACACGCTTGAGCAGGCCGTGTATGGGCACCAGGCCCTGCAGGGTCTTGAGGAACAGGTGTTCGTCGCGCACGATCAGGTCGCTGCCTTCGACCAGGGTCAGGCCCAGGTAGCGCGCCAGGTAGGCGTGCTCGAAATAGGTTTCGTTGTAGGGGCCGGGCGTCATCAGCGCGATGTGGGCGTCGGCGCCGGCCGGGCTCAAGCTTTTGAGGCTGTCTATGAGCGCGCGGTAGGTCTCGGCCAGGCGCTGCACCGGCATGCTCTGGAAGGCCTGGGGAAACTGGCGCGACACGGTGAGCCGGTTTTCCAGCAAATAGCCCAGGCCAGACGGGGCCTGGGTGCGCTGACCGACCAACCACCACAAGCCGTCCGGCCCGCGTGAAATATCAAAGGCCGCCACATGTAGGTGCACGCCGCCGGCCGGCACCACACCGTGCATACTGCGCAGGTAACCCGGGTGGCCGTGCACCAGGGCACCGGGCAAGAGGCCTTGCTTCAAAAATTCCTGCGGCCCGTAGACGTCAGCCAGCACGGCTTCGAGCAGGCGCACGCGCTGCTGCACACCGGCTTCGATATGGGTCCAGCTCTGGGCATCGACGATAAGTGGAAACAAGTCCAGCGACCAAGGCCGCTGCGGCCCTTCCTGGTCGGCATAAACGTTGTAGGTGACGCCGTTGTCGCGGATCTGGCGCTGCAGGCTGGCAAAGCGCTGGTCCATCTCGGTGCTGGTTTGCGCATCCGACTGGGAGAAGAACTGCTGCCAGTGGCTGCTCAGAGGCGCGCGCGGGGTGGCGGCGGCTGCAGCTGCGGCGTCGCCAGGCGCATCACTGGCGGCCACCTGCGCCCGCAGCTCGTCAAAATGCCCGGCCTCGGGCAGGCACAGACTGGCCTGGGCTTGCATGTCGGATGCGGCCCGGGCTGGCACAGAAGGGGTGGAATCGGTGATGGCGTTCAAGGCTCACAGTATGCCAGCGGGCGCGGCCCCAGGGCCTGTTTCAGCACCTCACTCCAGCGGCAAGGTGTCAAAGCTGGCGTACACCCCTTTGACCCAGCTTTTCACCCGTTGCCGCTCCAGCAGACCCAAAGCGTCGTCACCCGTCTTGGTGTTGATGGAGGCCCAGAAGCTGGCGTTCTGGCGGTCTATCTTGCGCATGCTGGCCTCATGCAGCTGGGCCAGGTTGATCACATGGGCACCCAGGGACACTGCTTTTTTGAGTGCGGCCGATTCGTCGAGCTGGGAGAAGTCGCTGCCCCGGCCCAGGTTTTTCACCACGATGTAGTTGGGGCCGGCGCCATAAGTGTTGACCAGGCGACCGAGCAGGTCCACGGTGTCTTTGCCGGCATCGGCCAGGTGCCAGAAATTCACGGTAATGCCCATTTCCGCCATCACCGGGATCAGGTCCGATTCACGAATCCAGCGCGACAGGGGGGCTGCCGTTTGCGCTGCCAGGTCGACGATGACGCTACGGGTCTGGCCGTCTTCGGTGGGGGTCTCAAACTCGCCGGCAATGGTGTCTAGGCCCTCAAACGTGTCCACCACCACGGGCGAGGCGTAGTCGGAATAAAAACGGGTGAAGGAGTTGTGCGAGCGGTCGGTATCAAAGCCGGTGAAGGGCTGGCCCTTGTCGATGAAGTACTGGGCCAGAATGCGCGCGGCAACCGATTTGCCGACGCCGCCTTTTTCGCCGCCTATGAAATTGAGAGAGGGCATGGAGATTCCTGATGGGGTTGCGGGAGAAGGAGCCAACTGCTGGGAGTCAACTGCCAGGAGTTAAAGCAAGGACCATGCAAGGTTAACCGCTATTCAGGCCTGGTTTGACAGCGCCGCCACTGCAATCCGATACTTGTGCGCTGGCATTCCCACAGCCGTACACCCTGGAAGACACGATGACCGAGCAGAAGCATTGTTTACGCACCGAGCTGGGCGGCCAGCTGCCCACGGGCAAAGGAGACGCCCTGCTCAGCCTGCTGCACCTGAGCGATGCGCATGTGGTGGACACACTGTCACCGGCGCGCTGTGAATGGATTGAGCTGCTGGCCGACGATCCCTACTGGAAGGGGCTGCTGCATATGCACCGTCCCTATGAGGCCTTGAGCCACTGGGCCCTGGCCGCGCATGTGCAGCGCCTGCGCCGCCATCCGTAGGCACCCTGGAGCAACACCGCTTTTGAGCTGGCCCTGTGCACCGGTGACAACATCGACAACGCCCAGACCAATGAGCTGCAGACCTTTGTGGCCATCATGGGCGGCGGACGCACCGTGCTCGCGGCCCATGGCGGCGTGCACGAGCCCGGGCCTGAGCTGGGTGGTGGGCCCTGGCCTTTCTGGTGTCCAGAGGCGGACGTGGCGGACCTGTGGAAGCCGCAGGGCTATCCGGTGGTGCCTGGCCTTGTTGCACGCGCCAGCGCTGAGCTGCATTCCCCCGGTCTGGGTTGTGCCTGGGCCAGCGTGCCCGGCAACCACGATGTAATGCGCCAGGGCACGGCACTGCCAAATGCGGCCATAGAGGCCATTGCGGTGGGCACCCACAAGTGCCTGGCCGGACCTGTGAGCTTTCGGCCAGCCGACCCGCAGGCGCTGTATGTGGCACAACCCGAGCAGTTTTCCGGTGGCGTGGCGCGGCAGATTGCTGCCACACCGCAACGCCGAGCCGTGGACCTGCGCGAATGGATAGCGGC
>JAYVNF010000328.1:0-4097 GCA_043758575.1 Rhodoferax sp. | reverse complement strand
AGGTGCATCTTCTCGGTGCCCGGCACGGCCACGCAGCCAAAATCGGTTTGCGCGCTGGCGCCCCAGGCCATGAGCTCGCCCTTGGCCCAGTCGCCCATGATCAGCATGGCGGCCGTGCCCTGCATGAGCTCGCGCGCGGAAGCCGTCCAGGCCCGCTCCTGCGGCACATCGCCGTTCAAGTTGCGCAACCAGCGCAGGCGCTGCAGGGCGCGCTCCACGCGCGGGTCCATCCAGGCCGCAGGCTTGCGCTGCACAATCATCTCCTGGTACAGCGCGGGCCCGGCCTCGCTCAGCAGCAGCGACTCAAACACGGTGGCAATCTGCCAGGCCTCATCGCTCCAGGCCAGGGGCTTGATACCGGCCGCGCTGAAGGCGCGCGCCACCGCAGCAAATTCGGCCCAGTTGCGCGGTGCGCGCAGGCCCAGCTTGGCAAACAGGTGGCGGTTGTAGAGCACGGTGTTGATGCGGTGCACGCCCAGGGGTGCTGCCACCACGTCGCCCTTGTAGCTCACCAAGTCCATCACCGTGGGGAACAGGGCCTGCTGCCAGCGCTGGCGCACGGCCAGTGCATTGAGCGGCAGCACCAGGCCGATATCGGCCCATTCGGTGAGCGTGGAGCCAATCAGCTGCGCCACATCCGGCGGGTCGCCCATCAGCACCCGGCTCTTGAGCACCTTGACGGCGGCCATGCCGCCGCCGCCCGGAATGGCCGCGTCGTTCCACTGCACGCCGGCCGCACCCAGCAGCACACCGAGCTGGTCGGCCGCACGCCGTTCGCTGGCCGAGGTCCACCAGTGCAACACGTCCAGCGATTGCGCAGTGGGCGCGCTCTGCACCTGCGCCATGGCAGCGGCCGGGCAGGTCAGCCAGACCACCGTCCACGCCAGGCTCCAGGCCAGACACCGCACACAAGCTTTCATTTGCTGTCGTTTCGTAATGTTATGTAAGGCAATCCTGCGCACCCTGCAATGCGCCTTGGCTGCGGCCCCTGGGCAGCGTAATAAAAGGTAAGGCGCACTCCTGCAGGTCTTTTGTTTTTCTCTTTCAAATCAAGCACTTGCAGCGATTCCGCGGCAGCGCCCAGCGGTTTGAAATTACATGCATCACAGCATAACCTCCGGCGCACTGCTGTACATGACCGAGGCTCCTTCCTCAGACCGTCCAGACAGTTTTTACCCACACACCCACCAGGAGCACGTTCACCATGTCCCACCCCTTACGTATTGCCGCTGCCGCCAGCGCCCTCCTCTGCAGCGCGCTGGCACAGGCCGGCACCCTCAGCATCGAGAGCTGGCGCGTCGATGACAAAGGCCTTTGGGAGGAGGTCTTGCTGCCCGCCTTCGCCAAGGCCCACCCCGGCATCAGCGTGAAGTTTGCCCCGACCTCGCCACCCGAATACAACTCGGCCCTGAACGCACGCCTGACCGCCGGCACCGCCGGTGACCTGATCACCTGCCGCCCCTTTGACGTCTCGCTGGACCTGTTCAAGAAGGGCCAGCTCGATGCGCTCAACGGCACACCGGGTCTGAAGAACTTCCCCGAATCGGCCCAGGTGGCCTGGCAGACCGATGATGGCAAGAGCACCTACTGCATGCCCATGGCCTCGGTGATCCATGGCTTTTTCTACAACAAGAAAATATTTGCCGAACTCGGCCTGAAAGTGCCCGAGACCGAGACCGACTTCTTTGGCGCTCTGGACAAGATCAAGGCCGCAGGCAAGGTTGCACCGATTGCCATGGGTACTGCAGACCAGTGGGAGACCAACCAGATCGTGTTCACCGGCATTGGCCCGAACCACTGGAAGGGTGAAGAGGGCCGCCGCGCCCTGATTGCCGGCAAGGCCAAGTTCACCGACCCGGCCTATGTCAGCACCTGGGAGACCATGGCCAAGTGGGCGCCCTATCTGCCCAAGGGCTACCAGGCCCAGACCTATGGCGATTCGCAAAACCTGTTTGGCACTGGGCGCGCAGCCATCTACCCCGCAGGCTCCTGGGACATCTCCTACTTCGAGCAAAACAGCAAGATCGAACTCGGCGCCTTCAAGCCACCAGTGCAAAAAGCCGGCGACCCCTGCTTTATTTCTGACCACACCGACATTGCCATGGGGATCAACAGCAAGAGCCCCAACAAGGCCGATGCCAAGGTGTTTCTGGACTGGCTGGCCAGCAAGGAATTTGCCGACCTCTACACCAACAAGGTCACCGGCTTCTTCTCGCTCTCCAACCACAAGATCGACGTGAAGAACCCGGTCGCGCAAGAGATGATCAGCTGGCGCAACCAGTGCAAGAGCACCATTCGCCTGAACGCGCAAATCATGAGCCGCGGCACGCCCAGCATGGAAAACGAGCTATGGAACGTGAGCTCGCAGGTCATGAACCTGAAGATGGCGCCCAAGGATGCCGCAGCGCAAATCCAGACCGGTTTTGCCAAGTGGTACACGGCTGGCAAATAAGCCAGCAAGCCAGCCCATAAGCCCGCTTCTGCGCACGCCCTTTTTCTGACCCCCGAACCACAGGCCCAACCATGCAACAAGGCTTCTCCTGGCGCGTGCTGGTGTTTATCGCACCGGCCCTGCTGATCTACGGATTGTTCAGCGCCATCCCCCTGCTGGACACCTTGCGCCTGGGTCTGTATTCGGCCGACGAAACCGGCGTGCGCAGCTTTGCGGGCCTTGCCAACACGTTCACGATTCTGGGCGACCCGCAGTGGTCGGCCAGCTTCTGGAACGCCATGCTGAACAACCTCCAATTCTTTGGCATGCACATGCTGGTGCAAAACCCGGTGGGCCTGCTCCTGGCGGCCCTGCTCTCGCTCAAGAACGTGCGCTTTTCTGCCACCTACCGCACGGTGTTTTTCCTACCCACGCTGCTCTCGGTGGTGATCGTGGGCTTTGTCTGGCAGCTGATTCTTTCGCCGCTGTGGGGCGTGTCGGAGCGCCTGCTCAGCGCCATCGGCCTGGGCGACTGGTTTGCGCCCTGGCTGGGGCTGGAGTCCAGCGCGCTGGTCACCGTGTCGCTGATGTCGGTGTGGCAGTTCATCGGCGTGCCCATGATGCTGATTTATGCCGCGCTGATTGCCATACCCGAGGACATCATTGAAGCCGCGCTGGTGGAAGGCGCCTCGCCCTGGCGCATCTTCTGGTCCATACGCCTGCCGCTGATTTTGCCCACCCTGGGCCTGGTGACCATCCTCACCTTTGTGGCCAACTTCAATGCCTTTGACCTGATCTACACGGTCAAGGGCGCCATGGCCGGCCCCAACTACAGCACCGATTTGCTGGGCACCCTGTTCTACCGCACCTTCTTTGGCTACCAGTCGCAGGTGGCCAGCCCGACCATGGGCGCGGCCGTGGCCACGCTGATGTTCCTGGTGATTCTGCTGGGCGTGGCCCTCTACTTTCTGGTGCTGCAGCGCCGCCTGCAACGCTTTGCACTCTGATGCCATGACACACACCACACCCTCGGCCACTGCATCGCCTACCGTGCTGCCCACTGCATCGGCACCACCGGCACAGGCGCGCCCGCGCAGTGGCGTTCCGCTCAGTCGCTGCTTTGTGCACCTCACCCTGCTGGCCTATTTGCTGCTGGCCCTGCTGCCGGTCTTGCTGGTGGTAATGAACTCCTTCAAGAGCCGCGACGCCATCTTCAACGACCCGCTGTCCTGGCCCACGGCCGAGACCTTCTCGCTGATTGGCTACACCAAGGTCATGGCCCGCTCGGACGTCTGGATGTACTTCCAGAACAGCCTGGTGGTGACCGTGGTCTCGCTGCTGTTCATCTTGCTGTTTGGCGCCATGGCCGCCTGGGGCCTGTCGGAATACCGCTTTGCCGGCAGCCGCTGGCTGCGCTTCTTCTTTGCCTTCGGCATCATGGTGCCGATTCGCCTGGGCACGGTGTCGATTCTGCAAATCATGGTCAGCCTGCACCTGGTCAACACCCTCACCGCCCTGGTGCTGGTGTATGTGGCACAGGGCCTGCCGCTGGCCATCATGATTCTGTCGGAGTTCATGGCGCAAGTGCCGGGCGAACTCAAGGACGCGGCGCGCTGCGACGGCGTGAGCGAATTTCGCATCTTCTTCCAGGTGGTGGTGCCGCTGG
>JAYVNF010000327.1:0-4097 GCA_043758575.1 Rhodoferax sp. | reverse complement strand
CATCAAAGTGCACCGGGTAGTGCGTGGCCATGCCATGCTGCCAGTGAAAGGCCTGGAAGTAGTTGGCCACCGAGCCGATCACATCGGCCTGGCTGTTGAACAGGTCGACCCGGCCATCGCCATCAAAGTCGATGGCATAGCGGGCCCAGCTCGAGGGCATGAACTGCGGCCAGCCCATGGCGCCGGCATAGCTGCCGCGCAGGGCCAGCGGGTCGGTATGGGTGCGCGCGGTCAGCACCAGGTACTCCTCCAGCTCGGCGCGGAAAAATGCGGCGCGTGCCTGGGCCTTGGGGTGGGCTGCGGGAAAGTCAAAGGCCAGCGTGGCCAGTGCGTCTATGACCCGGTAGTTGCCGGTGTTCTGGCCGTAAATGGTTTCCACGCCGAGGATGCCGACAATGATGCTGGCCGGCACGCCGGTCTGCTCTTCGGCGCGCTGCAAGGTGTCAACGTTGGCTAGCCAGAATTTGACTCCGGCCTGGATGCGCCGGGGTTCGACAAAGCGGCTGCGGTACAGCGCCCAGTTCCTGGGCACACCCACAGCCGGCGGCAGTATGGCCTTGGCAATGCCGGGCATGTAGTGGGCCTGGCCTATGGCCTGGCGCACCCAGTCCGGGTCCAGCGCGCGGCTGGCTGCTATCGCCTCGGCCTCTTGCATGACCTCGGGGCGGGTGGCGTACAGCGGGCCGGTGGCTTTGGCGGCGCGGGTGGCAAGGGCGGCTGCAGCGCGGGCTGCGCTGCGGGTAAGCGGCTTCTTATCGGCGGCTGAGGCTTGCAGGGTGCATGTGGCCAGCAGTACGGCGGCGAGGGTGGTCGGTATCAGTTTCAGTATCACGGTGGGCTATGCGGGGCAGGGGGTGGCAGGTGGGTGGGCCAATGGAGCTGGCGGAACTCCCGTCGCAGTGTACCCAGCGAGGCACCAGCGTCTTGCGCTGCAGGCCCGGGAGCGGCATAGCGCCAGGCCTCCAGGCGCAGCAGCCAGTCCTGGATGCGTGCCAGGTCCGTCGGGCTTGCCGCCACTGCGGCCGGTCGTTCCGAACCCGGCCGCTCCGTATCCGGCAACACCGTGGCTTGCAGGGCCTGCGCCAATGTGCGCGGCGGGGAGTCCGCAGCCACGGGCAAACCGGCTTGTTGCAGCTTGTGTGCGGCCGCATGCAGCAGGCGCAGCCAGGGATCTTGGCGCGAGCGGCTCCAATGGGCCCAGGCCGCGCCCAGCAGGCTCATGCCCACGACGCAGGCAATCAGCAGGCTGCCCAGGTCTTCCCAGCTGGGCGAGGCAAAGCCGATGTTGCGCAGCAAATTGAGCTGGCTGGTTTGCGAGTAATTCAGCACCCACTGGTTCCAGCGGTTGTTGCTGGCCTCCCACAGGGCGCGCAGGTTGATCTCGAAGCCGGGGCTGATGGCGCCCAGGGCCTGGGCAATCGCGCCGCGCGGGGGCAGCAGCCGCTGCAGGGAGCCGGTGCGCGCCGGTGCCACAGCGGAGGTGGGGTCCACACGCACCCAGCCCCGGCCGGCCATCCAGACCTCGGTCCAGGCATGGGCGTCGCTCTGGCGCACGGTCCACAAGCCGTCCACCCCATTAAGCTCGCCACCCTGGTAGCCAGTGACCACGCGCGCCGGCACGTCCAGGGCGCGCATCAGCAGCACAAAGCTGGAGGCAATGTGTTCGCAAAAACCCTCTTTGCGGTCGAACCAGAATTCGTCGGCGCTGTTGCTGCCGTAGACACCGGGGTCCAGCGTGTAGCGGTAGCCACCGGTGCGGAGTTTTTCCAGCACCACCGTCACCAGCGCGGCGGCATCGGCTTGGGCATAGCGCGGGTCGCGCCGCAGGTCCTGTGCCAGTTGCAGGGTGCGCGGGTTGTAGCCGGCGGGCAAATCGATCAGGTCCTGCAGACCCAGTTCCTGTTGCAGTGGCCCATGGCGAAAGACGGTATAGCTTTGGGCCTGAAAGCGCACCAGGCCGGAGATGGGCCGCTCGGCACTCCACTGCAGCGCCGGCCCTATGCTGATGTTGTAGCCCTTGAGGTCGGGCCGCTGGGGTGTGGCATCCAGCAGCGGCAGCCAGGGGTGGTTGTTGCCCTCCAGCGTGACCTCGTAGCGGATCGGTGTACCGCTGACCTGCAGCTGGCTGCCAAGTTGCAGGCGCGCTGGAAAGCCCGAGCGCAGCGTGCGCCACTCGCGCCCGTCAAAGCTGGACAGCACCGGCCCGCGAAAGTACAAATCGCGCTGCGCCGGTAGTGCCCCGTCAAAGCGGATGCGCATGGCCACGCTGCTGTCCAGCGCCAGGCTGGCAATGCTGCCCACCTGCATGCTGCCAGACAGGCCGCTGCGCCCGCCCATGGCGTCGCCGGGCAGACCCCAGAGTGGCGCTATGCGCGGGAACAGCACAAACAGCAGCACCATGATGGGCGCACCCAGGAGCGCCATGCTGGCAGCGCTGCGCGCGGCCAGCAGCAGGGGTGGGCGGCCCACCGGCATGTGGTGGTTGACCAGGGCGGTCAGCAGCCCGAGCAAACCGATCACCATGGAGGCGGCGGTGAGCAGGCTTTGTGAGAAAAAGAAGTTCGACAGCAGGGTGAAAAAGCCCAGAAAGAACACCACAAAGGCATCGCGCCGCGCCCGCATTTCCAATGTCTTGAGGGCCAGCAGCACGACGATGAAGGTGACCCCGGCGTCGCGCCCCATCAGCGTGCGGTGGCTGTACCAGGTGGCCGCCGTGGCCAGCAACAGCAGGAGTAGCAGCCACCAGCGCGAAGGCAGGGCTTTGCCGCGCACGGCAAGCCAGCCGCGCCACAGCAGCACCAGCGCCGCCATGGGGCCGCACCACAGCGGCAACGGCCCCACCAGCGGCAGGATGAGCCATGCAATCACCAGCAGCAAAAACAGGGTGTCGCGCACCTCGCGCGGCAGGTGTTGCAGGCGAAACAGCAGCTTCATGGCGTGCCTCCTGCATACAAAGCCAGCGCGGCCAGGCAGGCGCGCTGGTGCGCCGCGCCGCTGCCGGGCGCCAGCTCCTGCGCGCCCAGGCGCAGGCCGTAGCGCAGGTCCAGCTTGTCGGCTGCCAGCACCCAGGCGCACAGCCGCGAGAGCCTTTGCTCCAGCGAGGCGGCGCCAGCGGCAAAGCTGCCGGTGTGCTGCAGGTCCAGCCACAGCTCAAAGCGCTGGGCCTGCTGGCTGTCACGGCTGATCAGCTGGTCGGCCTTGGCGACCTTTTTCCAGACCACGGTTTTGAGCGCATCGCCGCTGCGGTAGGCGCGCACGCCGTCGAACTCGCCGCTGCTGTGGCGCTGGGCGCTGCTGGCACCGGCGGCACTGGGCTCGCCGGCGGGCAGGGGCGGGGCATGCGCCTCGGGCGCCGGGTAAACCAGCAGCCGGGCGGCCGGCCGCCACACGGTCCAGACCCGGAAGGTGCCCAGGGGGAAGTGCGTCTCGGCCGTCAAGGCGGGCAGGGCCTGCAGGCCACGCTGTGTGGGATGAAAGGCGATGTGCACGCGGGCGCTGCCCTGCGGCCCCACATCGGTCCAGGCCCACTGCTGACTGCCCAGTGTGGCCAGGCCGATGCCGTAGCGTGGCGTTTTGCGCAGGCTGTGCAGTTGCACCGTGACGGTGGCGGCGTTGCCCACAAAGCAGGGTTCGGGTGTCACCAGGTGCAGGGTAAGGCCGCGCAAGGTGCCGTGGCAGACGTGCATGCCGACTACTGCGCAACCGGCCAGCAAGAAGGTCAGCACGTAGCCCAGGTTGAGCTGGTAGTTGATGCTGGCTATCAGGAGCACCAGCAGGGTGGCACCTAGCATCCAGCCGGGGGCGGTGGGGAGGATGTAGACGTTGCGTTGGGTCAGGGTTGTGCTGTCGCTGGGTTTTAGGCGAGCTGTCCAGAAGCGGTTTATGCGTGCGCGTATGTGCTGCAAGGGGTGCAGCAGCGGGTTGGGCAGGCGGACTGGAATGGGCTTGGTCACGAGGTTGTTTTTCTGGCTGTATTTTTGTGTGTTTCTTTTTATGTATTTTTGTAACTACTCAGCCCGATCTTCGGCCATGCACTGGATTCAGCCGAAGCGGGGCTGCGGCGGTGTGCCCTTGAATGCAGCGACAAGGGAGTCGAA
>JAYVNF010000326.1:0-4106 GCA_043758575.1 Rhodoferax sp. | reverse complement strand
ACGCCGATTGCCTGCTGCTCATCAATGCTGGCACCAGCGCCCAGCACTTCCATTTACCCACCGGCACTTGGCTGCGCCACATCGCCAGCGACACGGGCGCCGGGCCCGACATGCCCCTGACGGCTGAGGTGCTGCTGAGCGCCGGCAGCCTCTGGCTGGCCAGTACCCAGCCCCTGTTTTTCGCCTGAAGTTCAACCTCCCAAGAAACCGTAGCCATGACGATCCAGACCCTGCCCACCACCCCGTTTACCGACCAGCGCCCCGGCACGTCCGGCCTGCGCAAAAAGGTCACGGTGTTTGCCCAGAAGCACTACCTGGAAAACTTTGTCCAGGCGCTGTTTGACGTGCTGCCCGATGCCGCCGGCCTGACCCTGGTGCTGGGTGGTGACGGGCGCTACTACAACCGCGTGGCGGTGCAAATAATTTTGCGCATGGCTGCGGCCAAGGGCTACGCCCGCGTGCTGGTGGGCCAGGGCGGCATTCTGTCCACACCAGCAGTGAGCGCGGTGATACGCGCCAATGCTGCCAGCGGCGGCATCGTGCTTTCGGCCAGCCACAACCCCGGCGGGCCGGATGGCGACTTTGGCATCAAGTACAACATTGCCAACGGCGGCCCGGCACCCGAAAAAATCACCGAAGCGGTATTTGCCCGCTCCAAGGAAGTCAGCAGCCTGCGCATCAGCGACAGCCCGGACATTGCGCTGGATGTGCTGGGCAGCTACACCATGGACGGCATGCAGGTCACGGTCATAGACCCGGTGGCGCAGTACGCCGAACTCATGGGCACGCTGTTTGATTTCAATGCCATCCGCAAGCTCTTTGCCGGTGGTTTCCGATTGCGCTTTGACGCCATGAACGCCGTCGGCGGCCCCTATGCCAAGGCCATCCTGGAAGGCACGCTGGGCGCGCCTGCCGGCACCGTGGTCAACGCAGTGCCGCTGGAAGATTTCGGCGGCCTGCACCCCGACCCGAACCCGGTCAACGCCGAAGACCTGATCGCCCACATGACGGCCGAGGACGCACCCGATATGGGCGCTGCGTCGGACGGCGACGCCGACCGCAATATGGTGGTGGGCCGCAAGTTTGTCGTCTCCCCTTCCGACAGCCTGGCCGTGATCGCCGCCCACGCCACGCTGGTGCCGGGCTACGCCAAGGGCCTGGCCGGTGTGGCGCGCTCCATGCCCACCTCCACGGCCGTGGACCGGGTCGCCAAGGCCTTGGGCATCCCCTGTTTCGAGACCCCCACCGGCTGGAAGTTTTTTGGCAACCTGATGGACGCCGGACGCGTCACCCTGTGTGGCGAGGAAAGCTATGGCACCGGCTCCAGCCATGTGCGCGAAAAAGACGGCCTGTGGGCCGTGCTGTTCTGGCTCAACCTGCTGGCTGTGAGCGGTAAATCGGTGGAGACCCTGGTGCGCGAACTCTGGACCGCACACGGCCGCTGCGTCTACTCGCGCCATGACTACGAGGCCATTCCCACCGAGCAGGCCGACCGCCTGATGGCCGCCCTGCGTGCCTCTTTAGCGGGCCTGCCCGGCACCACCGTGGCCGGCTGCGCGATTGCCCTGGCCGATGACTTTGCCTATACCGACCCGGTGGACGGCAGCGTGAGCCAGAAGCAGGGTGTGCGCATCATCCTCACTGATGGCTCGCGGGTGGTGTTCCGCCTCTCGGGTACCGGCACCGAGGGCGCCACCTTGCGCGTGTATCTGGAGCGCCACGAGCCTGACGCCAGCCGCCACGATGTGGAGGCCCAAGAAGCGCTGCAGCCCCTGGTGGCCCTGGCCCAGGCGCTGGCCCACATCCAGCACATCACCGGCATGGCCCAGCCCAGCGTGATGACCTGAAACGCGCACAAGCAGCGCACACCACCGTTTTTTTCACGACCCCTCACCATTCAAAAAAACAGGAGCCAACATGACCACTCGGGAAAGCACCCCCCTCACCGTCCAGCAGGACCGCCACACCCAGCCGCACATGCTGGTACGCCGCACCATCGCCCTGGTGCTCGCAGGTGGGCGCGGCTCGCGCCTGAAGCAACTGACCGACCGGCGTGCCAAGCCGGCGGTGTACTTTGGCGGCAAGTTCCGCATCGTTGACTTTGCGCTCTCCAACTGCGTGAACTCCGGCATACGCCGCATCGGCGTTATCACCCAGTACAAATCGCACTCGCTGTTGCGCCATCTGCAGCGCGGCTGGAGTTTTCTGCGCGCCGAGCTCAACGAAATGGTGGACCTGCTGCCGGCCCAGCAGCGCGTGGACGAAGAGCATTGGTACCGCGGAACGGCCGATGCCATTTACCAGAACATCGACATCATCCAGAGCAGCAACCCCGAGTACGTGGTGGTGCTGGCCGGCGACCACGTCTACAAGATGGACTACTCGCTGATGCTCAAGGACCATGTGGACAGCGGCGCCGGCTGCACCGTGGGCTGCATTGAGGTGCCGCGTGCCGAGGCCTCGGCCTTTGGCGTGATGGCGGTGGACGAGAACCGCAAGATCATCGCCTTTGTGGAAAAGCCCGCCGACCCGCCACCCATGCCCGGCAACGATGCCGTGGCGCTGGCCAGCATGGGCATTTACATCTTCAATGCCAAGTACCTCTACGACCTGCTGGACGCCGACATTGCCGACAAGAGCTCCAGCCACGACTTTGGCAAGGACGTGATTCCGCGTGTGGTGGCAGAGGGGCGCGCGATTGCCCACCCCTTCTCCATGTCCTGCGTCTCCTCCACGCCCGACGCCGTGCCCTACTGGCGCGATGTGGGCACGATTGACGCCTTCTGGGAAGCCAATCTGGACCTGGCTTCGGTCACACCCGAGCTGGACATTTACGACACCAACTGGCCGATCTGGACCAGCCAGCGCCAATTGCCGCCCGCCAAGTTTGTGCAGGATGCTGACGGCAAGCACGGCCAGGCCATCAACACCATGGTGTCAGGTGGCTGCATTGTGTCGGGCTCGGTGGTCAGCAACTCGGTGCTGTTCTCCAGCGTGCGCATCCACTCCTACTGCGTGATCGACCAGGCCGTGCTGTTGCCCGAGGTGACCGTGGGCCGGGGCTGCCGCCTATCCAAGGTGGTGGTGGACCGCGGTTGCAGCGTGCCCGATGGCCTGGTGATCGGCGAAGACGCGGCGCTGGACGCGGCACGTTTCGAGCGCACCGACAATGGCGTGGTGCTGGTCACGCGCGAGATGATCAACCGCCTGCCCGCGCAGCTGCCCCAGTAAGCCTCAACCCCAAGCTCCAAGGAACCCACGCCCCATGCCCAGCCCCATGCGCATTCTGCAGGTCAGTGCTGAAATTTTCCCTCTGCTGAAAACCGGCGGCCTGGCCGATATTGCCGGCGCCCTGCCAGTGGCCCTGCAAGCGCAGGGCTGCGATGTGCGGGTGCTGCTGCCAGGCTTTCCGGCCATTCTGGCCGGCCTGCAGGACGGCGTGCGGGTGGGCTCCTTTGGCACGCCTTGGGGCGAATCGGTGGAAGTGCTTTTTGGTGCACTGCCAGCGCTGAGCACGCAGGAGCACACCATCTACGCCTATGTGCTGCAGGCCCCCGGCCTGTATGACCGCCCCGGCAACCCCTATGAGGACGCCAACAAGCGCCCCTATGCCGACAACCACCGCCGCTTTGCCGCGCTGGGCTGGGCCGCTGCCCATCTGGCGCACGGGCTGGATGCACTGTGGTGCGCCCAACTGGTGCACAGCCACGACTGGCATGCCGCGCTGGCACCGGCCTGCCTGGCGGTGTGGAACGCCGGCATGGGCCTGCGCGTGCCCAGCGTCTACACCATCCACAACCTGGCCTACCAGGGCGTGTTCTGGCCGCAGAACTTTGGCGACCTGGGCCTGCCCGGCCATGTGTTCAGCGTGCAAGGCATGGAGTACTTTGGCCAGATTTCCTTCATGAAGGCCGGCCTCTCCTATGCCAGCCACATCACCACGGTCAGCCCGACCTACGCGCGCGAAATCCAGACGCCCGAGCAGGGCTGCGGGCTGGACGGCCTGCTGCGCGGACGCGCTGGAGCCTTAAGCGGCATTTTGAATGCCGTGGACGATGCGGTGTGGAACCCGGCCACCGACAAGCTCATTGCCCACCCCTATGACG
>JAYVNF010000325.1:0-4106 GCA_043758575.1 Rhodoferax sp. | reverse complement strand
GGCCATGACGCTGCCGGCCGAGCCGGCGCCGATGATGATGTAGTCGTAGTCTTGCTGTGTCATATCTCAGTACCAATCGCTCTCGCTGTCCCTGTCGTTGCTGCCTAACGGTAGCCGGTGGCCACTTCACCCATTTCCACGTACACCGTCTTCAACTGCGTGTAGTGGTCCAGCGCCGCCATGCTGTTCTCCGAGCCAATGCCGGACTCGCCCACGCCGCCAAACGGCATTTCAATCGGCGTGATGTTGTAGTTGTTGATCCAGCAAATGCCGGCCTTCAAGGCAGCCGCCACGCGGTGGCCCTTTTGCAAGTTGCTGGTGAAGACACCGGCGGCCAGGCCGAAGCGCGAGTTGTTGGCACGGCTGACAGCTTCGGCTTCGGTGTCGAAGGTGAGCATGGAGAGCACCGGGCCGAAGATCTCTTCGCGCACGATGCGCATGTCGTCCTGGCAGTCGGCAAAAATGCTGGGGGCGACAAAGTTGTTTCCTTGTCCGGCAACGGCCACGCGCTCTCCACCACAGACCAGGGTTGCACCTTCAGCGACGCCGCTGGCAATGTAGTCCATTACCTTGGCGGCGTGGGCCTCGGAAATCAAGGCGCCGACTTCGGTCTCGGGGTTCATCGGGTCGCCCACGCGCAGCAACAGCGTGCGCTCTTTCAGGCGCGCCAAAAACTTGTCGGCAATGCCTTTTTGTACAAAGACGCGGGTGCAGTTGGTGCAGACCTCGCCCTGGGTATAAAAGTTGCCCATCATGGCGGCGGCCACGGCCTGCTCCAGATCGGCGTCGTCAAAAATCACCAGGGGCGACTTGCCGCCCAGTTCCATGGTTACGCGTTTGAGCGTTCCGGCGGCAGTCTGCATCACCTTCTTGCCGGTGGGCACAGAGCCGGTGACCGACACCTTGGCCACACCTTCGTGCGCGGCCAGCATGGCGCCGGTGGCGCCGCGCCCCTGCAGCACATTGAAGACACCGGGCGGCACACCAGCCTCCAGATAGACCTCGGCCAATTTCACGGCGGTGGCCGGCGTCAATTCAGACGGTTTGAAAATCATGGCGTTGCCTGCCGCCAGCGCGGGGGCGGATTTCCAACAGGCAATTTGAATCGGGTAGTTCCAGGCGCCTATGCCGACGCACACGCCCAGAGGCTCCTTGCGGGTGTAGGCAAAAGCGTTTTTCAGCGGGTACTGCTGGCCGGTGAGTGTGGCGGCGGCACCGGCAAAGTATTCTATGCAGTCGGCGCCACTCATCACGTCCACCACCAGGGCTTCCTGAATCGGCTTGCCGCAGTCCTGCACTTCCAGGGCCGCGAGTTCCGCATTGCGGCTGCGCAACAGATCGGCGGCGCGGCGCAGGATGCGGCCACGCTCGGTACCCGTCATGGTTGACCACATTAAAAAGCCGGCATGCGCTGCGGCCACTGCGGCATCCACATCCGCTTGCGATGCGTCATGCACGCTGGCATAGGCTTGGCCCGTGGCAGGGTTGAAGGATTCAAAGCGTTCGCCGCTGCCCTGCAGGTGCTGGCCGTTGACGAAGCTGGGGATGGTGGATTCGCTCATATCTGTCCTTGCGCGGAACGGCCCTCCAGGGACCCGTCCAAATAACAACTCCGACCCAGCCAGGCTGTGTCGGAGCGCTTGTGGCCGGCCTCTTTCCAAGGCCTGCCACGGTGGCACAGCAGGGCGCAGCGCGCCCGACTGTGCGGGGTGTGTGCCTGCTTACTTCAGGGACATCTTGACGGCATCCAGGCCGGGCTTGCCGTCCAGGGTGGTCACGCCGGCCAGCCATTTGTCCACGGTGCCGGGGTTCTTCTTCAGGAAGTCCTTGGCCGCTACATTGGGTTTGACCTTCTTCAGGATCGGGCCCATCACCTGGTTCTCGATGTCGGTGGTGTACTGCAGGTTCTTCAGGAAGGCGTAGACGTTGGGGCACTTCTTCTCATACGAGGGAGGAATGGCGGTGTAGACCTTGGCTTCGCCCAGGTTGGGTCCGAAGATGTCGTCGCCACCCGACAGATAGCTCATCTTCATCTGCACGTTCATGGGGTGCGGCTCCCAGCCCAGGAAGACGATGGCCTTCTGGTCCTTGGCGGCGCGCTGGGCTTCGATCAGCATGCCGGCCTCAGACGATTCGACCATTTTGAAACTCTTCAGGCCAAACTTGTTGTCCTTGATCATGCCGGCGATCAGCGCGTTGCCGTCGTTGCCGGGTTCGATGCCGTAGATCTTGCCGCCCAGTTCCTTCTCGAACTTGGAAATGTCGGCAAAGGTCTTAAGGCCCTTGTCGTACAGATACGTAGGAACAGCCAGGGTGTACTTGGCGCCTACCAGATTGGGCACATCCAGCACCTTGATACTGCCGTCTTTTACAAAGGGTTCGATCTGCGGCGTCATGGAGGGGTTCCAGTAGCCCAGGAACACGTCGATCTGCTTCTTCTTCATGCCGGCAAAAGCGATCGGGATGGAGGCGATGGTGACGGTGGGCTTGTAACCCAGGCCTTCCAGCACCACCGAGGCCATGCCGGTGGTGGCGGCGATATCGCTCCAGCCCACGTCGGCAAAACGCACGGTCTTGCAGCTGGCGTCATCGGCCAGTGCGGTTTGCGCAGCCAAGGCTGCGATGGCGGCAACGATTCCTACTGTCTTCATCTTCATATCTACGCTCCTGAAAAAAAGGATTAACACTCTTGCGGGATGGGAAAGGCGTATCAGCTTACGCCGGTTTGGGGTCGCGCCGCGAGGGCCTGCGCCCGCGCTGGCTGCTGTCGGTGTTGGACATGGTGCGCAGGGGCAAGGTCACCTCCTTGCGCAACTCCTCAAACGGTGCGGTGAGGTGCGGAATCGCCATGGCTTCGACAAAGAATTCCTGGAAGCGCGGCTCCACCGCTGTCTCGATTTTTTCCACCCGGCGCACCAGCGCCTCGATGTCCTTGCGCGAGCGCTGGTTCAAAAGCGCGATGCGCGCACCGGTGCCGGCGGCATTGCCGGCCGAGGACACACCCTCCAGCTTGCAATCCGGAATCATGCCCAGCACCATGGCGTATTTCACATCGATGTGACTGCCAAAGGCGCCGGCCAGGCGGATGCGCTCCACCGTGGTGATATTCAGGCGTTCCATCAGCAGGCGCACACCGGCATACAGCGCGGCCTTGCCCAGCTGGATGGCGCGAACATCGTTCTGCATGATCTTCAAGGGCCGGGCGTCCGTGGTGGCCTTGTACAGCTCATAGGAGAAGGTGCGGCCATCTTCCTGGATGCGTGGGCTGCGCGCGGCACAGGCGCCGTCAATCGTGCCGTCGTGGCGGATGATGCCGGCCAGGTACATCTCGGCCAAGGCCTCGATGATGCCGGAACCACAGACCCCGGTGACGCCCGAGCCGGCCACTGCGGCGTCAAAACCGGGCTCGTCCGACCACAGGTCAGAACCAATCACCTTGAAGCGTGGCTCCAAGGTTTCGGGGTTGATGCGCACGCGCTCGATAGCGCCCGGCGCGGCGCGCTGGCCGCAGCTGATTTGCGCGCCCTCAAAGGCCGGGCCGGTGGGACTGGAGCAGGCCAAGAGGCGCTGGTTGTTACCGAGCACGATTTCGGCATTCGTTCCTACGTCCACCAGCAAGGTCATCTTGTCGGACAGGTCCGGACGCTCGGCGAGCAAGACGCCAGCGGTATCGGCGCCCACGTGGCCGGCAATGCAGGGCAGCACGTAGATGCGGGCATTGCGGTGGATGGCGAAGTCAATCTCTACCGCCCACAGGGTGATGGCGCGGTCGGTGGCCAGGGCAAAGGGGGCGCCGCCCAGCTCGGTCGGGTCTATCCCCAAGAGCAGGTGGTGCATGATGGGATTGCCGACAAAAGTGGCTTCCAGAATGTCCTGCGGCGTGATGCCGGCCTGCGCCGCCACTTCATGGGCCAGGGTGTTCAAGGCCTCGCGCACGGCGATGGTCATTTCCTTCTCGCCGCCCGGGTTCATCATCACATAGGACACCCGGCTCATCAAGTCTTCGCCAAAGCGGATCTGCGGGTTCATCAGGCCGGCCGAGGCCACCACCTCGCCCGAGGCCAGGTCGCACAGGTGCGCGGCAATGGTGGTGGAGCCTATGTCCA